>JBMOHZ010000014.1:0-17368 GCA_049317585.1 Paludibacter sp. | reverse complement strand
GGAACGTTGACTGTTATTGATGGTGGTTTTGATGCGTTTTGTATTTAATTTAGAGCCAAGAACCATGAGCCAAGAATCAAGAGCCAAGAGTCAAGAATCAAGATAGAAAGAAAAATTAAAAAATAAATAGAAATAAACAAAGAATGAAACCAACAATTCAGACCCAAATCTTGATTCTTGGTTCTTGATTCTTTTATCCAAAAAAAAGATTATGTATTTATGTAAACAATCGTGGAGATGGTATGGACCGAATGATCCAGTATCACTCTGGGATATTCGTCAAGCTGGTGCAACAGATATAGTAACAGCATTACACCAAATTCCAAATGGCGAAGTTTGGCCAGTAGAAGCAATTAAATACCGCAAAAAAATGATTGCGGAAGCAGGTTTAATTTGGTCGGTAGTGGAAAGTGTTCCAGTGCACGAAGATATTAAAAAACGTACTGGAAATTACAAACAGTATATCGAAAATTACAAACAAACCGTTCGTAATTTGGCTGAGTGTGATATTCGTATCGTTACGTATAATTTCATGCCAATACTCGACTGGACACGTACCGATTTGGCTTACGAAATGCCCGACCGCTCGAAAGCCTTGCGCTTCGAAATGGCTGCTTTCGTGGCTTTCGATTTGTATATTTTGAAACGTCCGAATGCCGAAAAAGATTACACGGTAGATCAGATTTCGAAAGCAAAAAAACGCTTTGACGAAATGGCTGAAAGCGAGAAAGAAAAATTGACAAGAAATATGATAGCCGGACTTCCCGGAGCAGAAGAAAGTTTCTCACTGGAACAATTTCAGGCTGCTTTAGATACTTATAAAGGAATTGATGATAAACAATTACGCAATAATTTGTTCTATTTTATCAATGAGATTTGTCATGTGGCTGACGAAGTAGGTGTTTTGATGGCAATTCATCCCGATGATCCACCACGTTCGATTCTTGGTTTGCCTCGTATTTTGAGCAATGCCGATGATGTTCGTAAACTTTTTGCTGCGGTACCAAGCAAAGCTAACGGAATTTGTTTATGCACTGGATCGTTTGGGGTTGCATCTACAAACGATTTAACAGCTATGCTACGCGAATTTGGTGAACGCTTGTATTATGTTCATTTCCGCAGTACATGCCGAAACGATGACGGCGACTTCTACGAAGACAACCATTTGGAAGGCGATGTGGATATGTATGAAGCTATGAAAGCCTTGTTGGTTGTTCAATATACGTATAAACGGAATATCCCAATGCGTCCCGATCATGGACATCAGATGCTCGATGATTTGCACAAAAAAACCAATCCAGGCTATTCAGGTATTGGTATGCTTAGAGGAATGGCGGAGTTAAGAGGTTTGGAATTGGGAATTTCCAGAACGCTATTTTAAACCCCTAACCCCTGAAGGGGAATTGTAAATACTAACATCTCTTATCTCCGTCAACTGACGGATTAGGGTTAAATTTAAATATTATGATAACACTAAAAAATGACACAAAATACGCTCTAATGGTAGCTACCAGCATGGGCGTTCGCATTACTCCGGTGAATGGACAACCAGTTCATAGTAGCAAATTGTTCGAAATGGAAGTTTCGAGTGCCGAAACGAATGTGGCAAGTATTGCTTCTTATTTAGGACTTCCTGTGAAAGTTTTAACTACTTTTGTAAAGGATAGTCCCATTGCACAAATGATAAAAAGCAATTTACGTGCGCGCAACATGGATTACGAAGGAGTTGAAGTTCCACAAGGTGATCCATGGGGTTATCGTCACCAGTTTAATATTGCCGATAGTGGTTTTGGAACTCGTGGACCACGTGTATTGAACGACCGTGCTGGCGAAGTAGGACGCACTTTGAATGTGAAAGATTTTGATTTGGAACGTATCTTTGTACAGGAAGGCGTTCAAATTCTACATCTCTCAGGCTTAATTGGCGCTTTGTCGGTTGAAACAAGTGAATTCTGTTTACAATTAGCACGATATGCCAAGAAAACAGGAACACGTATTTCGTTCGATTTGAATTACCGTGCTTCTTTCTGGAAAGGTCGTGACAAAGAATTACGTGAGATATTCACCGAAATTGCATCTGTGTCGGATATTTTAATTGGTAACGAAGAAGATTTCCAACTTTGTTTGGGAATAAAAGGTCCCGAAGCTGGCGGTAAAGGTATCGAAGCCGAAATTGAAGGTTTCAAAGGCATGATTGGACGTGTGAAAGAGGCTTTCCCAAATGCATCGGTTTATGCAACTACCTTGCGCGAAGTGATTAGTGTAAACGAACACCTTTGGGGTGCCGTAATGCTCGAAGAAGAAAACTGGCATGTGATTATGCCACGAAAAATCAATGTACTCGACCGCATTGGCGGTGGCGATGGTTTTGTTGGTGGACTTCTTTATGCCATTCTGAAAGGTTGGGAGCCTGATACTTGGCCAAAATTTGGTTGGGCTTCGGGTGCATTAGCAACTACTTTCCTTACAGATTACGCACAGCCAGCCGACGAAGATATGGTTTGGAGTATCTGGGGTGGAAATGCTCGCGTTAAACGCTAAAATCTACAAAAATGATCTACTACGAAAATGGTTCAATTGACCAAGAGTTTACTTCTGAAGACCTAAAAAAAGGACTTTATGAAGCATTAGAAAAAATTGGAAAAAAGCATAAAGTGCTTGCTATTCCTCCTGATTATACACGATTGCCAAGTAGGGCAGGGGAGTTGACTGAGTATGCCTGGCAATTCTATGGTGATGCCATGACCGATGTCCTTCCGGCGCTTGGAACACATTCGCCTATGACAGCTCATCAAATAGAACATATGTTTGGTTCGTTGCCAGCATCGCTAATACGTGAACACGATTGGCGCAACGATGTGGTGACTGTGGGTTATGTGCCTGCCGAATTTGTAAAAGAAGTTTCAGGTGGTGCAGTTGAATTTCCTTGGCCAGCTCAGGTTAATAAACTACTTTTGGAAGGTAATTTTGATTTAATGCTATCCATTGGCCAAGTGGTGCCTCACGAAGTGGTAGGAATGGCCAATTACAATAAGAATATTTTTGTAGGAACGGGTGGGGTTGAAGGTATCAACAAAAGTCATTTTGTAGGAGCTGCTTATGGTATGGAGCGTATGATGGGTCATGCCGATACGCCTGTGCGTCGCATTTTTAATTATGCTTCGGATAATTTCACCAACAATTTGCCTATAGTTTATGTGCAAACCGTTGTTGGGTTGGATAAAACTGATGGTAAGATTAAATGTCGGGGTTTGTATATAGGTGATGATTATGAAGTATTCACCAAAGCTGCTAAATTGGCACTGTTAGTAAATTTCGACTTGCTAGACAAACCATTAAAAAAAGTAGTAGTCTATCTTGATCCTACTGAATTCAAAAGTACATGGTTGGGCAATAAATCGGTTTACCGTACACGTATGGCTATTGAAGATAATGGTGAGTTGATAGTTTTAGCTCCTGCGCTCAAAGAGTTTGGCGAAGACAAAGAAATCGACCGTTTGATTCGTAAGTATGGTTATAAAGGTACGCCTAATACACTTAAAATGTGTGACGAAAACGAGGAGCTACGTAATAACTTAAGTGCAGCGGCACATCTTATTCATGGTTCGTCCGAAGGTCGTTTTAGTGTAACTTATTGCCCGGGAAAAGGTTCTGAAAACCTAACTCAAGCCGAAATTGAAAGTGTTGGTTTTAAGTATGCCGATATTGACGAAGTTACAGCCAAATACGATCCGGAAAAACTGCGTGATGGTTACAATACAATGCCTGATGGCGAAGAAATTTTCTACATTTCAAATCCGGCGTTGGGGTTGTGGGCGTTTAAAGAAAGATTTAAATATTGATAAAGATTCAAGAACAAATAACCAAGAGTAAAGACAAGAGTGAAAATAATTATTGACGATAAAATTCCTTACATACGTGGTGCCTTCGAAGGTGTAGCTGAAGTGGTTTATTTACCAGGTTCAAAAACGACACCTGAAATTGCCAGAGATGCTGATGCCATTGTTACCCGTACGCGTACAATTTGCAACGAGGACTTACTCTTTGGCTCATCGGTGAAGTTTATTGCTACAGCTACCATTGGTTACGACCATATTGATGCCGAATATTGCGAAGCAAATGACATTCAATGGACCAATGCACCGGGTTGTAATTCCAAATCGGTAGAGCAATACATTGCTTCTACAATTATGGTTTTGGCTGAACGTAAAGGTTGGAATCTGAGCGAGAAAACGATTGGAGTAGTAGGAGTTGGCAATGTAGGAAGTAAAGTAGCTCGTATTTGTGAAATTTTTGGCTTGAAAGTACTTTTGAATGACCCACCGCGCGAACGGGCTGAAGGTTCGGAAAAGTTTGTGAGTATGGAAACCATTCAAAATGAGGCTGATATTATTGCATTACATGTTCCATTGAATATGAAAGGCGAAGATACAACATTTCATTTGGGAAATGATGAGTTTTTGTCAAAACTAAAGCGTAAGCCAGTTCTGATTAATTCTTGTCGCGGTGAAGTGACAGAAACTTACGCTGTTAAGCAGGCCTTGAAATCGGGACAAATTGCTGCTTTTGTATGTGATTGTTGGGAAAACGAACCTAATTTAGATTTGGAACTCTTGGCATTGACCGAAATTGCCACGCCACATATTGCCGGTTATTCCAAAGATGGAAAAGCAACTGGAACATTGATGAGTGTGCAAGCAATAAGTGATTTTTTTGCTTTGGGACTGAATAACTGGCATCCTTCGGGGGTTGAATTGCCTTCAGAGCCTATAATTGAAATAGATGGAGCAGGTATGTCTGAACAGCAAATTTTATCGAAAGCCATTTTGCATACATACGATATTCGTAACGATGACCAAGCTTTTCGAAGTAATACCGAACTATTTGAACAACTTCGTGGCGATTATCCTACACGTAGAGAGTTTCCGGCATTTACGATAAAGGCAAAAAATATTGAAGAAAAAACATTGGAAAAATTAAAACAAATAGGATTTAATATTTAACCACATAGGCACATAGAAATCATAGATTTCATATCCTGAGCGGTTCAAGAAATTATAATAACATATTATTAATAAACAAAATCATAGATATATCAGAACCTAATGTGTTCTATGTGCCTATGTGGTTCAAAAAAAGTATTATGAAACAAAAAGCAGACATTGGATTAATTGGGTTGGCCGTAATGGGCGAAAACCTTGTATTGAACATGGAAAGCAAGGGCTTTACCGTGGGAGTTTTTAACCGTTCGGTTGAAAAAGTAGATAAGTTTATGGCCGGGCGTGGTGCTGGAAAAAACTTTATTGGTGCTCATTCTATCAAAGAATTGTGCGATTCGTTGGAAAAACCTCGCAAAGTTATGATGTTGGTAAAAGCCGGACAAGCTGTGGATGATTTTATCGAACAACTAATTCCTAATTTGGAAGCGGGTGATATAATTATCGATGGCGGAAATACACATTTCCCTGATACGATTCGTCGTGCCAAATATGTGGAAAGCAAAGGATTATTGTATATTGGAACTGGTGTTTCGGGCGGCGAAGAAGGTGCCTTGTTAGGACCATCCATCATGCCCGGAGGTTCGCCTGCTGCTTGGCCAGCTGTGAAAGACATTCTACAAGCTATTTCGGCTAAAGTAGAAGGTGGAGTGGCTTGTTGCGATTGGGTTGGCGAAGGTGGTGCTGGTCACTTCGTGAAAATGGTTCACAATGGCATTGAATACGGCGATATGCAAATTATTTGCGAAGCGTATCAGGTAATGAAAGATTTGCTTGGACTCAATGCTGACGAAATACACCAAGTTTTCAAGGAATATAACGAAGGCGATTTGGATTCGTATCTAATTGAAATTACACGCGACATCATGGGCTTCCGCGATGAAAATGGCGAAGCTTTGGTTGAAAAAATTCTGGATACTGCCGGACAAAAAGGAACTGGAAAATGGACTGGCGTTGCTGCATTGGATTTAGGTATTCCATTGACTTTGATTGGCGAATCGGTATTTGCTCGTTGCTTATCAGCACAAAAAGACATTCGTGTAAAAGCATCGAAAGTAATCAGTGGACCTGAAGCTTTATTTACTGGCGATAAAAAGCAAATGATTTCGGATTTGAAAGACGCTTTGTTTGGAGCTAAAATTATTTCGTACGCGCAAGGTTACAACCTTATGATGGAAGCTGCCAGCGAGTACAATTGGAATTTGAATTATGGCGGAATTGCCTTGATGTGGCGTGGTGGATGTATTATCCGTTCTACGTTCTTGGGCGATATCAAAAAGGCTTTTGATATTAACCCAGGACTCGAAAACTTATTACTCGACCCACATTTTAAAGAAATAGTTGAAAAAGCACAAGCTGGTTGGCGTCGTGTTTGTGCCACAGCACTTACAAACGGTGTGCCTGTACCTGCGTTAACGTCAGCACTTTGCTATTTCGACGGATTACGTAGCGAGCGTTTGCCAGCAAACTTATTGCAAGCACAACGTGACTATTTTGGAGCACATACTTACGAACGTATTGACAAACCACGTGGCGAATTTTTCCATACTAATTGGACCGGTCGTGGTGGCGATACTGCTTCTACAACCTATGTAGTGTAAGTTGATTTCTAATCGCTTAAATGGGATTTAAAATAAAAGCCCTTTGTTTGATTTAATCAAAACAAAGGGTTTTTTGTGTGTTGTAGTGTTATTTGTCAAAATCAATTACTTATCCACATATTCTAACCAAAAGTTTTCGCCATCGAAAACACCATACGAAAATAAGGAAACAAAATCGCCTAGAATAAGAATGCGACTATTTTTTTTGATTTGTAAATCGAGCGCTACATGCCTATGTCCATACACAAAAAAATGTATATCAGGATGCATTTCCAAGTAGTTTTTTGAATATAACACCAAATTTTCCTGATGTTCACCCATGTATTTTCCGTCGTATGTTTGGTGTTTTAAGCGGTTCTGTTTCGACCAATTGTAGCCAAATTCTTGCCCCCACCGGATTGGGAAATAGCCAAAAAGCACCTGCGCAAATTTGCTATGAAAAACTTTTCGAATAAATTTAAAACCTTTGTCGTTGTCCAATCCATCGCCATGCGCCATGTAAAAACGTTTGCCATTAATGTCAATTGTTTCGGGTTTGCGATGTACAATTAGCCCCACTTCTTCTTCCAAATAGCCAAAAGTCCATATATCGTGATTACCTGTGAAAAAATGTATCTCTATGCCTGAATCCACCATTTCGGCTAATTTGCCTAGTAAGCGCACATAGCCTTTTGGAACCACTGTTTTGTACTCGAACCAAAAGTCGAAAATATCACCCAACAAATAAATGACTTCAGCTGTAGGGCGCACGCTTTCGAGCCAACGAACTAATTTGCGTTCGTGCTCAATTTTATCTTCGAGTAATAAGGAGCCCAAATGAGCATCGGATACAAAATATACCATTTTGAATGTTTAAAGATTATTTTCAGATTATCCCGTGTATTTTGCGGAATGCAAGCAGGAATCGAAAAGAATTCTAATTTTTTATATTGCACAAAGATAAATATTTATTTTTGAAAGTCAACTTTATAACCACATTGTACTTCAAAATTGTATTATTCATTCATTAATCAACTTCCACTTTTTTTTCAAGCATGATATAGCAGATGTAAGCTTTTGTCAAGTAAACCTTTGCCCAATCCGAAAGGAAACCAACAAAATGTTTGTTAATCTATTTAATTAGGAACAATGCGGAAAATGCATAAATAAACATGAGTATGGAAGCATACAGGAATGATACAGCGATGATACAGCGATGATACAGGATTAGATTAATAAATATACAAATTGTGAAACTGTAAAATTTATAAATATGCAAATAAAGTGATTTCAACCCTGTATTGTATTTTACACCATGACAAGCTAAAAGAAAATTGACGGGGGTTTACTTCAAACACTAATGTTTTAACAAAAAAACGGAGTGAGTTAAGTTCAATCACATTGCAGTAGAAAAAAACCCGAAAGGGTTGAGTACAAACACTATTGTTTTAATATCCCAGCGATGAGCTGAGAGTTCAAACACTATTGTTTTAACATTCCGGCGATGAACTGAGAGTACAATCACTATTGTTTTAACATTCCTGCGATGAACTGAGAGTTCAAACACTATTATTTCAATAAAACTACGGAGTGAGTTAACTTCAAACGCTATTGTTTTAGGAAAACATACCAGACTTTTTAACATCAACATTATTCCGGCAACAAACAATTATTATTTTTTAACTCTTCGATTTCGAATAGATTTAAAAATAATATTATTTTTGTAACGGGAAATTTGTAGTTTAATTAAAACGCTAACGTGAGTGGTGAAATGCCTGGTGATAGTCCGGCCAAAATTCCCTATTTTAACACATTACTAATTAATACTATGGATAAAACTTTTGATAGGAGAGGTTTCCTTAGAGCATCATTTTTAGGAGCCGGTTCACTTTTAGTTTCTCTTACCCCGCTAAAATCGTTTTCAACAAACAACCAATCAGGCTCAACAACCAACCCATTATCTGCAATAGATGCTGACGCCCTTTACAAACAAGCCAAAGCGTATTTTTACAAAAAAGATTATAAAGCTGCCGAAGCTATTTATCTGCAACTAATTGAGAAATTCCCTCAACGTGTTGTTTATTACGATGGCTATGCTAAAGTTTTAGGAGCACAGCAAAAACTGCTTGAGATAGCCGAACTGTATCGGGTAGGATTAAACATGCATGAAAAAAATCCTTATTTCATGCACAGATTGGCAACAAGTCTAAAGATGTTGTGTGCCGGAAACAGAAAAGCAGAGAAGCTTTTTGTTGAAAACCATGGAGTTGACAATTTGCTGGTTTACTCAGCTGAACTTTTACTGTCGGCAATTGCTATAAAAAATATCAAAGGTTTTATGCTCGATTTAAGAGACATCCCCACCTTGGTTGCAAACAGAAATGAAAAATTGAGTGATAAAGGATACGCGACAATAGAATTTCCGGATGATTTAAAAGACAAAATTACAACCACAACTGCGTCAATAGAAGGTAAATGGACACAAACCAGAGCTAGTAGAAAAGAAGCTTATTCGATAAATATTGATGCAGATATTAACAAACTAAAGAACAAAAAACGAAGAGAACTTTTTACCGATCAGGAAAAGTTACAGCGCGAAGCAGCTGTTAAGCATACTCGTAAGAGAAGATGGAAAAAAACACTTTCAAATAATATTGCGACAAAAAATCCTGCTCAAGTTGACAAATATGGATTAAGTATTCTAAGTGAAAACATAAATGACACCGATACAATAGGTAAAATGCGTAAGTTTTACATGAAAAACGGTTATACAGAAAGACTAATTACGCTTAATCGATATTTATACTCACATAACGACAGTTTATCAAACACACTTTCGCTGGCTTCTACACTTATTAATTATAGTAAGGAAAGTACCAGTATTTCAGAGTGTAATTATTTGCTCGAAAAAATAAAACCCTATTTGAATACATTAGCACCAACACATATTGGAAATTATTATATCACAAAATCGCAAATAGACATTAAAAATGGGAAACGAGCAGTTGCTCGTGCCAGCCTACTGATTGGTATCCGACACTTCGATGGATTAGGAGGTATTGCGTATACTTTGATTGAAAAATATGCATCCAGTTTTACGGCTAGCAACATTAACAATGGAATTGCTATTTTAAGTGCCATTTGTAATAAGTCATACGTCAGAAACAATGATGAAATATGGCTTTATGTAGATAAACATATTGATCAACGAAAGGAAAAACCGCTCAATAATCAGGAAAGAATCAAGCACTTGATAGCGTTATCTAAACTTCAGAAAAAAGCTAACCCTGCCGAATACACCAAAACAGTGGCGGAAATTAGAATACTGAAGAATCAAATCTAAAATCACAAATCCTCAAACAGCATACGCCTTATGCCTAAAAGAACTTTTTTTACACTGCTATTTTTAATTTTAGTCAGTATCTCCGAACTATACTGTCAATCGGCTACTTTTGATTATGATGCCTCAGGCAATTGCGTTCTGAAATACAAAACAGTAATACTGGGACCATCTTACGCAAAAAAGAAGCCAGGAAACCAGAATACCGACACCATACAAGCTCCCCTACAAGAATCGTTATTGGGTGAACGAAAGCTAACAATTTACCCGAACCCAACAAAGGGTGTTCTGAAAATTGAAGTTTCCGGAAAAGCACTTGAAAATCAGGGCAAATACATTGTGACTGATTTGAGCGGCAAAATCATGATGTCAGGCATTTTTGAGTCCATGTCGTTTCAGGTTGATATGACGACACTACCAGAAGGAGGATACTTTATTAAATTAATGATAGAAAACAAACAAGATATTTGGAAAATCATTAAGGAATAAGCTATCTGATACTCATTTAATTTATTACACACTACTAACCAACACATTTAAACCGTATTATTATGGTTAAGCATTTCAAATCCTTTTTTTGTTGTTTAATACTTATATCTCTAAGTACATTAACTACCTATAGTCAGATAAAACCTGTTGTGTTTTCTGAAATATTTTACGATTCGCCGCTAGAAGAAGACGAACGTAAAGAAGGAGTCGAAGCACACCATAATGGTGAATTTATTGAATTATTTAACCCTAATCTTGAAAATATTGACTTGACAGGGTGGAAAATATTTGATAAAGGATACTATTATACTTTTCCACAGGGTACTATAATACTCTCTCGTAAAACTTTATTATTAGCTTATCGTTACCCAAACACAAATTTTACATTAAACAGTCTATTCCCATCAATCAACACCTTACAGCCAACAAATATTGTTTACCATGACGTCACCAAGCTAAATAACAACGGGGAAGTGTTGAGGTTGTTTAATAAAAACGGACACTTAATTGATCAAATGTCTTATAGACAAAAAAATATATATGATACAAGATGGAATTATTGGGATATAAGTGCAACTAATGGATTTAAATTCAATGCTAGCGAATCATCATTACGTTCATTGCAGCGTTCAGGAGTGCATATTTCAACACAAGGTGTGGCTTCTTTGATAAGTGACTGGACAACGGGTACGCCTTCGCCTGGAAATGCTGAACATTTGGATGAATACAAAGTACCGGACTTCCCAATAACGAGTGAAAACAATGATGTAGCACAAGATATTGACACTTCGTTACCAGTTGGTAGTTTACCTGGCAATGCAACTGTTAGCCCAACGGGTGCTGCAACATACCAAATTCCCATTGAATGTCCACCAGGAACTAATGGGTTGCAACCAAATCTATCAATTGTCTATAACAGTCAGGGTGGACAAGGCTTATTAGGCCTTGGCTGGGATATAGCGGGACTGTCTGCTATTAGCCGTACACCTAAAAGTATGTATTACGATGGCGAAAACGGCAAAACAATTGCGTTTGACAATACCGACTGCTTAACGCTTGATGGACAGAGATTGATATTACTCTCGAAAGATAAGGAAAACTTTGCCGAAGGAGCAGTTTATGGTACTGAATTTGAAAACTACTCACGCGTAAAAGTTTTGAAAAATTCTGGTGTTAGATCAGGTGATCCCAATAATCATAATTTTATCTATTTTGAACTTACAACTAAGGAGGGCACTACAATGGAATTCGGCAGCTCACCTAGCTCAAGAGTCACATCTATTGACAAATTACCGGACTCTGAGAATGCCTTATCTTGGAAGATTAACCGAATTATAGATGTGTTTGGAAATACGATGGAGATACGTTATATGGATAACGGGCAATACGTTTACGAGATTAAATACGTTGGTTCATCCCGACAAATTGTAAACAAAATAGTATTTAATTATTACGACAACACATCAACCAAATATAATATCCCTGTAAAAAAATCAACTATTAATGGCTTTTGGCTACAACAGAATAAAATACTAGATAACATTACAACATATAACGAAAACAAAAAAGTTAAAACTTACGCATTCAATTATATACAGAGCGACAGAGATTTACGATTAAATACAGTAGCAACATTTACAACCGGCAATAAAAAGAGTGCTGAAACAAAAATTAACTGGGGAACGGAGAATAGTAAAGTGAGCTTAGTTACTTTGGATAAAATGGCTGATAGTAATCTGAATAACGTGGGTAATTCTACACTTTATTCCGGAGATATTGATGGAGACGGATTTAATGACAAAGTAGAACTTTGGACGGGAAATGAGACAGAAAAAAAAGATGGATATATAAGGGTTATTTTGAAAAATAAAATATTAGAATCAATTCCATTTAATAGCACTACAAAATCGTATCCCAGTTTCAAACATCAGCTAACAATTGGCGATATTAATAATGATGGATTAGATGAAATAATTCTGATTGAAAGAACGAACGTAAAAGTTTTATCTTATAACAATGGTACAATTAATCACAAGGATTATCCCTATAATTTCTCTTTAAGCACTATGAAAGAGGTTTTATATAAAGCAATGCTTATACAATGTAACGATGATGAATTTCTCGATTTAATTATTTTGCCATTTTTTAATTATTTCAATTCAGGTATTGAAACTTATCCTGAAGGTGGTATTTTTTTTGGTTCTAAAAATTATTTTTCAGAAATTAAAGGTTTTAATATTCTTGAAAATATTCTCAATTTTTATGAAACGCCTCAAACAGGAGATTTTAATGCAGATGGTATTCTTGACTTTATGGATTTAACTATAGATAAAGATGCTAATATCACATACAACAAAAAGGATTTTACCAAGATTTTAACAACAGTCTGGAGCAAACACCTTTATGATAAATCATTAATTGGGAACTTGAAAATTACTCATAATTCCATAACACCTATCGATTATAACAAAGATGGTTTAACCGATTTATTGGTGCAGAGCAATAATAAAGTAAAGCCCAAATATGGCTGGTATATTCTAAAGAATAATGGTGGCTACAATATTGAACCCACAAAGATTGATTTGACAGATTTAAATAGGATAAACAATGTAGACACAGATGAAAATGAACATTGTATTTCATACACTATTGATTATAACGGTGATGGTTATGTAGATATTATTATGGGTGATGAAGTGTTTAGTAAAGATACATATCAATGCACCAATTGGTATTTCTATAAAAATGTGAATGGCAGTTTTATAGCCGATGACACACAGCAAACGCACACCAGACTATCAAAAATGTATCCCACCACCATGGACATTAATAACGATGGTGTTCAGGATTTGGTTTTCGGTTCGGGTGACTACTATATGGCATTTACTATCCCCAATGGATCGAATAGGTATAGGGTAAGGAGTATAAGCAACAACTTAGGACAAAGCGATAGTTTTGTTTACTCCACAAAAACTTATGGAAGAACTGATTCGGACATTGATGGCGTAATAAATATTAATAAGTCCTTTATACTTGTGACGGCGCATACCGATAAAAACGGAACAACCACCACTTACGAATATGGCACTCCTAAAGCCCACCTGAAAGGTAAAGGGTTTCTGGGCTTCGAAACCGTGAGCGCAACCAATACTCGCACGGACATTAAAAGTAAAACATCTTATGGAGTAAATACGCACTACTGGGGGTTTGAACTCAAAAGTCAGGAAGTATTTGCTGCTGCAGCTCCTATTTTGCTTGCAACTCTGGAAAATAAGATTGTTGATGGAAATTCAACAACTAACCCAATAGAAAAAGGTAAAACGGGAATAAACCGCTTTATGCCTTACGTTAGTTCTTCGATAGCGACAGACTATAAAAAAGGAACTTCGCAAACCACAACTATCTCAGCATTTGACGCTTACTGGAATGTGACGAAGCAGGAAGAAATAATGGGAGATGCCACTAAAATTACCGAAACAACTTACATTAAGCGCAACGGACAAGGCATAGCCTATCTGCCCGAAACCATAAATGTTACACAACAGCGTACAGGTGTGCCCGACATTGTAAGCGAGACCAAATACGAGCTATACAACGCAGCAGGGCAGGTTGGTAAAGTAACGACTTATCCCCTTACCGATGGCGAAGTAATTACCGAATACTTTTATTACACTGCCGGAAATTTAAAGGAGAAAAAAGTAACACCAAAAGGATTAAAAGCACAGTCTACCACTTACGAGTACGATGATTACTTCCGTTTGTGTACTTCGGTGAAAAACGCACTTGGGCAGACAGCAAGGACTACCTACGATTATGCTACGGGCAATGTGAAAGATAAAACCGATGTTAATGGATTTGTGACGGAATATGTCTATGAAGAGTTCGGTCGATTAGATAAAGAAAAACAACCCAATGGTGAAGAAATAAGCTACAAAACCGAATGGACTAATAGCTATGGTGCTACATACAAAAAAACAGCAACAAGTACAAAAATTACCAATACTGGAACAAGCTATTTTGATAAATTGGGGCGGGAAATACGCACAGAGCAAAGCGGCTGGAAAGGTAAAACGATGGTTGCCTCCAAAGAATACAACACCAAAGGTCAGGTTGAAAAGGCAACACTGCCTCATTATACTGACGAAACCGGGCTGTATACCGAATACGAATACAACGATATATTGGGCAGGGTTACCAAAGAAAAAGTTTTCGATGGCAAGCAAACGCTTACTACACAGTATGCGTATACTACAACATCCACTACCATTACTCCGCCCGACGCAACTCAAAAGAAAACAGAAACGAGGGATAAGCACGGCTTGGTAGTGGAGCGCACCGATGCTGGAGGTACCATAAGCTACACCTACAATGCGGCAGGGCAGCCGTTGACCATAAACTCCAACGGAAGCAAAACCGTAATAGAATACGACGATTATGGAAATCAGAAAACGCTCAAAGACCCCAATGCAGGCAATATTTCATTTACGTACTACGCCGGTGGCTTGTTGAAAACACAAAGCAATGCCAAAGGCGATATTACCGAAATGGTTTACGATGATTACGGGAGGATAGATACCAAAACCATTACCGAAAAATCCACAACAAAGAAAACCGAAACAAAGCACAGCTATGTGCTTACTGGCAATGGTCTGGGGCAGATTGCAACTATTGAATTAAAAGAAAATGAGCAAACAGTCCACAAACAAACCTTTGGTTATAACGATAATCATCAGCCTGAAACTATAACGGATGAATACGACAATCAAACTGTAGTATTTAGTAATACTTACGATGCCTTGTGGCGACCTTTAACCAGCACTTCGCCAAGCGGACTGACAACGACTAATGATTATAATGAATATGGCGACTTATACAAAATAAGTGCTGGCACTAAAACCCTTTGGGAAGGAAACGAGCAAAACAGCAAAGGACAATTTACCAACTACACGCTTGGCAACGGACTAACCACCACACGCACCTACAGCGACCGTGGTGAAGTGGAAAGTATCCGAACCTATTTGCCTAATTCCACTACAAACGTTCAGAATAACACCTACAGTTATTATGCAAAAACAGGTAACCTGTACACCCGCAACGATTTGAAAAATGGACGTAGCGAAAGATTTGAATATGATGAGCTAGACCGACTTACAAAAACCTACCTAAATGGCGTATTGAAAGATGATATGAGCTATTACGCCAATGGTAATATAAACACCAAATCGAACGTAGGTACATATCGTTACAACACGCCACGCCCACACGCTATGAGCGGTATCGACAATACGGGAGCGGGAGTTACCGACCAAAAACAGTTTATCGACTACACGCCATTTAATAAAGTAAGCCGTATTCGACAAGGCATTGACGAAACCACGATAAACAGGGTTTACGATATTTTTTATGGTTTGGACGAACAACGTATAAAAACGGTTTATGATGATCTCTCCATTAGTGGACACATAAAAACCCGCTATTATTTTGGTTCTTACGAAAAAGAAATTGACGGAGATGAAAATATAACAAACATTGACTATATTTACACGCCCACAGGATTAACGCTTATTGTTAAAAACGGTACGCAGTATTATACACATACCGATTTACTAGGTTCTATAGAGCGCATAACCAACTCTACAGGCGCTATGGTAAGCGAATACGCTTACACGCCCTGGGGTGGACGAATATTACTCAGCGGAGTAAATATTACTGATAGAGGTTACACTGGCCATGAGCATCTCTCGCCTTTTGGCGACGACACTAACAGCGGTTTCTGTCTCATTAACATGAATGGCCGTATTTATGACCCTGTGTTGGCTCGTTTCCTTAGCCCTGACCCTTATGTGCAAGCACCGGATTTTACACAAAGTTTTAACAGGTATGCGTATTGTATAAATAATCCGTTTAAGTATACTGACCCTACAGGTGAAGTATTTGGTTGGGATGATGCAATTGTAATGATTGTTGGTGGGACAATAAATTTGATTTCGAACTGGCATGATGGAATCAGTTTCGGAGAAGGTTTATCGTATTTTGCAATTGGAGCTGGAGCAGGCATTGCGACTTATTATGCACCTGGTTATGCAGCGTTAATTATTGGAGGTGCTGGGTCATTTAACAATTTAACAAGTCAAAGTTTTCAGCCTGATGGTTCCGTAAGCTTTAAAAATATTGATTGGGGTCAGGCTGCTTATTCAGGTGTAATAAGTGGAGTAACTTCATATTTAGGAAGTCAGTTTGGCATAACTTTAGGAGCAGATAAATGGTTCAAAGGTATTGATTCTCCTTTACTACAAAACGTGCTACGTAATGTAACAACAAATACAATAGTTGGAGGTACTTTGGGAGGTTTTGGAGCAATATCAGACAACAACCCTTATACAACTTTTGGAAGTGGTGCGTGGAGTGGAATTAAAATGGGTGCTATATCTGGCACTATTAGTGGCATAGGTGCTGCTGCAGCCTATGCTAACGATAATAAAGTGAATTTTTTAACCGGAAAATCATTGAGTTTGACACCGAATCAAAAAGGGCAAATTGGTGTGAGGCAAGCAATTTGGGATATACAGAATCAAGGTGGTGAAGTACTAGGTACGGAGGTTACATTTGACGTTAATGGAGTCCGTACTAGAGTAGATATCGTTGCGAAAATTGATGGAGTTGTAACCTTAATAGAAGTAAAAAATGGCACGTCTGCCTCCTTTACTACAAATCAAAAAGCAGCTTACAAATCATTGATAATTGATCAAGCAAGGCCAACTCCAGTTGGTGGAAATGCTATTAAGGCAGGTTTGATAATTGGACAGCCATTAAATAATTATGGAGTAAGAATAATTAGATATTATGAATAGAAGTGATTTAATAAAATATGTCGAATCGATAATAGCAAATAAACTTATTGAAAACGGTTATAAAAAAAAAGATCGACATTTTATGATAAGATGGGAAGTTGCTGAAAAAGT
>JBMOHZ010000013.1:0-17368 GCA_049317585.1 Paludibacter sp. | reverse complement strand
AAAATACACCCATTTACATCGACGAATACGATTATCCCTTGCCCGACGAGCGTATTGCCAAATATCCACTGCCCCAACGGGATGCTTCAAAATTATTGGTTTATAAAAATGGCGAAATAACCCAAAGCCAGTTCTCGTCAGTGGCAGATTTCTTGTCCGAAAACGCCTTGCTTGTTTATAACAATACCCGCGTTATTCAGGCGAGGCTGGAGTTTTTTAAATCAACCGGTGCACGCATCGAAGTATTTTGTTTGGAACCAATTGCTCCTGCCGACTACGCACAATCATTGGGTGCAACATCTGAATGCGAGTGGAAATGTATGGTTGGAAATCTGAAAAAATGGAAAGAGGGATTGTTAGATAAACAAATAACTGTGTCCAGTAAAGATTGCACTTTTACGGCTGAGTTACTACAAACCACAGGCAATACGCACAGCGTCAAATTCAGTTGGGACAATGCTGATATTCATTTTGCAGATATACTGGAGAGTGCAGGAGAGCTTCCTATCCCACCCTACTTACACCGAAAAACAGAAGAAAGTGATTTGACAGCTTATCAAACTGTTTATTCCAAAATAAAAGGCTCGGTAGCTGCACCCACGGCTGGGTTGCATTTTACAGATGAAGTCTTTGAAAGTCTGAAAACAAAACAGATTTGTATAGACGAAGTAACGCTTCATGTGGGTGCAGGTACATTTCAGCCCGTAAAAACCCGCGATATTGCTGAACATCACATGCATACCGAAGTGATTTCAGTGAAGCGTGAAACCATTGCCAATCTGCAAAGGCACCTTGGGAATATTATTGCCGTTGGAACAACTTCGGTGCGCACATTGGAGAGTTTATATTACCTATGCCCCCTAAATCCCTCGAAGGGGGACTTAAAGAACTTACAGGTTAAGCAGTGGCAGCCGTATGAGATTAACGAAGACGAAGAAATTACAGCTTTTGATGCATTGCAAAATGTTCTGGATTACTTGGACGCAAATAAGCTGGACACGCTACATGCCGAAACGCAAATTATGATTAAGCCTGGCTATAAATTTCGCATTGTGAATGGTATAGTTACCAACTTTCATCAACCAAAAAGCACTTTACTACTCCTTGTTTCGGCTTTTGTGGATGGTAACTGGAAGTCGATTTACGATTATGCGCTGGCTAAGGATTTTCGTTTTTTGAGTTATGGCGATAGTAGTTTGTTATTGAACAATTGACTATTGAATGCATCAATTTAGTTGAAAAATATTAATTCCCGCCCTGTGTTAAAACAATCCTTTGCAATTTGTGTTTTACTATTTCTGAAACTCAAATTCAGTGGTTTGTTGTCAATTAAAATAAATATGAACGTATGAAATCAATATTCTTTATTACCATTTTCACAATAACAGTTTTAATGGTTTTTTATGTCACCCTCCGTGGTTGGCAGGTTTTGCAGCCATTTACTAATCTCAAAACAGGTTATTTAGTAACTAATATATTTCTTTTTGTTGTTATGTTTGCTAGCATGGCATTGCGCAATGTTTTTCCTGACGGCGTAGCCAAAGTAGTAGCTTTTGTGGGCTTTTCGTACATGATAGTAGTTATTTATTTGCTTTTATCTTTTTTAGCAACCGATATTGTACGGCTATTTACATTCATTTTTCATCTGTCGACCGAATGGATTAGCATGTTTCGCTTTTGGGCTTTTAGTGCGAGTTTAGTGCTTATTACCGTAGCTATGTTGGTGGGTAATTACAAATTTAATAACCCAGCCATAGTACATTTACATTTAAAATCGGATAAACCAAAACAAGATAAAAAAATGCGCATTGTGGCCGTTAGCGATTTACATTTGGGAGTATCTGTTGATAAAAGCTATTTGCAAAAATACGTTGCATTGATTAATGCTCAAAATCCTGACATAGTATTGCTTGCAGGTGATATAGCCGACCATTCCACTGCACCAATTATACGACAAAATATGGCTGAAGAATTTCGAGCTATAAAATCCACACATGGTGTGTATGCTATTAGTGGCAATCATGAATATTTTGGCGAGAATCCCTACGAACTGCAAGAATACCTCACAAAAGCAGGTGTAACATACTTGCGCGATTCGGCTGTAATGATCGATAGTAGTTTTTATGTGGTTGGCCGCGACGATAAAATAAATCCAAAACGCAAATCACTTGCTCAAATTACAAGCAGTTTGGATACCAAAAAAGCCATGATTTTGCTCGACCACCAACCATTTCACTTAAACGAAGCAGTTGAAAACCATTACGATTTACAAATCTCGGGACATACACACAATGGTCAATTTTTTCCAGGAAATCTGATTGTTAGCAGGATGTACGAAGTGGCACACGGTTATCTGAAAAAAGGTGCAACTCATTTCTATGTTTCTTCTGGCTTAGGACTTTGGGGGCCACAATACCGTATTGGAACCCAATCGGAAGTAGTTGTTATTGATTTCGAATTCTAGTAATAAGAAACGTATAAAAAATCAATAATACATTTGTGAGGGTACAACTTTAAGTCGCACGCTTACTTACAAACTCTTCAATTTTAGCGGGTTCAGTTTCGAGGATATTGCCAATAACCACTAAATCGGCTCCTGCACGGTAGGCTGCTTGGAGTTGTGCGTTGTTTTTAATGCCACCACCTACAATAATTGGAACGCTTATTTGCGCTTTTACATGCTGAATCATATCGTGGAGAACGGGCAAATTTGCGCCGCTTCCAGCTTCGAGGTAAATGGCTTTCATGCCAAGTAGCTCACCAGCAAGGGCAGTTGCTAGCGCAATGTCATTTTTGTCGCGCGGTATGGGTTGCGTGTTCGAAATATATTCCACTGCACTTTTTTTACCTCCATCAATTAATATATAACCTGTTGGAATAACTTCGAGCCCTGATTTTTTAATAGGAATGGCTGCATTTACATGCTGACTGATAAGGTATTCGGCATTTCGGCCTGAAATAAGTGAAATGAAAAGCAGTGCATCGGCATTCGGCGAAAACTGTGTAACATCACCCGGGAATAGTACTACAGGTATGTGAAGCTCATGTTTAAAAGTTTCGATTAAATCGGAAAACGAGATTTTGAGTTGGCTGCCGCCCACGAAAATAAAATCGGGCGTATGTATTTTGAGTAATGGCAGTAATTTATGTAAATGTTCACTATTACACTTATCGGGGTCGATTAGTACGGCAAGCATTTTTTTGCCATTGGCAATATTTTGAAGTATAGAGGCGTATATTTCTGTTTTCATTTTTATGTAGAGCAAAAAACTAAGAGCAATATTTTAATGCTTGAATGACGTTGATCGTTTTTCCACTTATTTTGTTTGTAAAAGTAGTCATTTTCAAATTGAAATGGATTTTTTCAATGTAATTTAATTTTAAATATTACGATGTTTAAAAAAAATACGCTTCGGTAAACCTCAGACTTTAATTGTTCAAAATATCTTATTTGACTGTATATTAAATTATTATTCTCATTGATGCCATTTTTTGTGCTCTGTTTTTTCAATGTCGTAATTTACTCCAACACTACCCCAATGAGGAATTATTTTTATTGTAAATATATTGCTTTAAAGTGGCCAACTTATTTCTGGCGCTAACAATACGGAGTGTGTTTTAGCTTTTTAGTCAAAAAATCCAACTTTATAGTCAGATATTGCACATGGAAAATCAAAAAGTATCCTACTTTTGTAGCATTGAAAATCTATTGTCTAATACAATTTAATAAATCAACAAAATGACCGTAAAAAAATCTATCAGAAATCGGAATTGGAAGAGGAGTTTTGTGCTCTTCTTTATTGTTGTACTAGCATCGTTGATGTTTGGACAAAACAAAACGATTTCGGGTGTAGTTAAAGACGCCACAGGCGAAACAATTATCTCAGCTTCGGTAATTGTAAAGGGAACAAACATTGGTACTGTAACTAATGTAAATGGAGAGTTTAAACTTAATGTGCCTACAAGTGCCAAAACATTGGTTGTATCGTACATTGGTATGAAAACAAAAGAAGTTGCCATTAGTGGCGGAGTAATAAACGTATCGCTCGAAGATGATTCGAAAATGCTCGACGAGGTGGTGGCAATTGGGTATGGAACAGCAAAACGGAAAGACATAACCGGCTCCGTTGCTTCGGTAAGTGCCGAAACGCTAGCATCTATTCCTGTAACATCGGCTGTGGAAGCCATTTCGGGGAAATTAGCAGGAGTGCAAATTACCACTACAGAGGGTTCGCCCGATGCCGAAGTGAAAATTCGTGTACGTGGTGGTGGTTCAATAACCGGCGATAACAAACCCTTATTTGTGGTTGATGGTTTTCCAGTGGAATCGATAAGCGATATTGCCCCAAGCGATATTGAATCAATTGACGTATTGAAAGATGCTTCGTCAACCGCCATTTATGGTTCGCGTGGTGCAAATGGAGTCATCATTGTTACTACCAAATCGGGTAAAGAAGGTAAAATAACAGTAAACTATAATGCTTTTACCAGTTTCAAAAAAATGGCAAACCGAATGGAAGTATTGAATGCTTCGGATTATGCTAAATGGCAATATGAATTGGCATTGTTGAAAGATGATGGAAAAGCTGATTCGTACGAAAAATTCTTTGGTAGTTATGGCGATATTGATTTGTACGACAATGTGGCAACTAACGATTGGCAAAACTTGGTTTTCGGTCGTACTGGCTTTACATTTAATCATAACTTATCGATTAATGGCGGAACTGAAAAGAGTAAATTCTCATTTAATTACAGCAGCGTTAACGATAAAGCTATTATGCAATTGTCGAGTTTTAATCGCGATAATTTGAACTTCAAGTTTAATACCAAAGCAAGTAAAAATATTACACTCGATTTTTCGTCACGTTATTCGAATACAGCCATTTATGGTGGTGGAGCTAACGAACAAAAAGAGGTTTCGAGTGCCGATTCACGTTTGAAACATGCCATTATTTATACACCATTTCCAATCAAGGATTTGACTACTGATACCGGCTCCGATGATGATACCGAAGTAGGAAACCTATACAATCCGCTTGTAAATATATCGGACAACGACCAAATTCAAAGGCGCAAAACTTTTAATATGGCGGGTGCAATAACTTGGGAGATTTTAAAAGGATTAAAAGCCAAGGCCGAAGTGGGTTATGATGATTATACCAATAAAAATGACCGTTATTATGGTATGACGACTTATTATATCAAAAATGTCCCTGCATCATTAAATCAAAATCATCCAGCTATAATTCTTGCAAATACAGATCGTAGCACAATTCGTAGTACAAATACCTTGAATTATGATTTTAAAAAAGTGATTAAAGACAAAAATCATAACTTGAGTGCGATGCTTGGTCAAGAATATATTTTTGCGCAATCAGGTACATTAACCTCCACAGTGCATGGTTTCCCAACAAGTTTTTCTTCAGAAGATGCATTTAAACTATCAACGCAAGGTTATGCATATTCTATCGATAATAACTTTACTCCTGACGAAAAAATGTTGTCATTCTTTTCACGGGCAAATTACGATTATAAAAGCAGATACTTAGTAAGTGCTACTTTCCGTGCCGATGGTTCGAGTAAATTTTCGAAAGGTCATCGTTGGGGATATTTTCCTTCGGCTGCTGTAGCATGGCGTGTTTCTTCCGAAGAATTTATGGGTGGAACGCGTGATTGGCTGGATGATTTGAAATTACGTGTAAGCTACGGAACGGCAGGAAATGATAAAATTCCATCCGGACAAATGACACAATCGTTTGAGTCGCGCACGAGTTCATGGATTAACAATTATAGTAGTTACTGGTCGGCTTCGAAAGTAATGGCTAACCCAAACTTGAAATGGGAAACCACAGTGACACGTAATATTGGTTTGGACTTTACATTACTGAATAGCAAATTAAGCGGAACTGTTGAGGGTTATTGGAATTCTACCACCGACTTGTTGATAAACTTTCCAACTCCGGGTACAGGTTACGATAGTCAGTACCGTAATATGGGAGAAACTCGTAACCGTGGTGTGGAGTTAACATTGAACTGGATGGCTATCGATAAGAAAAATTATGGTTTAAGCTTCAGCGGAAATATTGGTTTTAACCATAATAAAATTTTATCACTTGGTTTGATGAATAATTTCGGTTCGTCTAGTGGTTGGGCTTCTACCGAAATCGGAACCGATTATTGGGTTGAGAAATTTGGCTCAGTAGGTAAAATGTATGGCTATGTGTCGGATGGTCGTTACGAAGTATCAGACTTTACTGGTTATAACGAAACAACCAAAAAGTGGATATTGAAAGATGGTGTGTCTGATGCTACAGGTGTCGTGGGGGCGCTTCGACCGGGTTCGATGAAACTAAAAAATGTAGTAGGTGAGGACAACCTGATAACTGTTGCCGATCGCAAAGTAATTGGGGATGCTAATCCGCTACACACGGGTGGATTGACCTTGAATGGTCGCTTGTACGGATTTGATTTAAGCGCCAGCTTTAACTGGAGTTTTGGCAACGATATATACAACGCCAATAAAATTGAATATACCTCGACCAGCAAATACCAATATCGTAATATGACCTCCGTTATGGAATCAGGACAACGTTGGACTAACCTGAAAGATGATGGTACTATCAGTAATAATGTTGATGAATTATCTGCATTAAATGAAAATACGACTTTATGGTCACCTTATATGGCTCGATATGTGTTTTCCGATTGGGCAGTTGAAGATGGTTCATTCCTTCGTTTGAATACGCTTTCGCTTGGATATACGTTGCCAAAGAAAATATCGTATGCATTTAAGGTGTCTAATTTACGCCTTTACACCTCAGTATACAATGTTTTTTGCCTGACTAACTATTCAGGTCCCGATCCGGAAGTGTCGACACGTCGTCAAACATCGCTTACTCCGGGAGTTGATTATTCAGCCTATCCAAAGAGTCGTCAACTGATTGTTGGTATTAATCTTAGTTTCTAATTCTAATTCTATTGCAAAAATGAAAAATATTTTTATAAAATCAGTTGTGTTATTTTCGCTTATGGGCATATTAAGTTCATGTAGCGATATATTGGAAGCTCCGACAAAGTCGTCGATGGACGAAATGGTGATTTTTTCGACACCAATACTTACCGAAGGAGCTGTAATGGGAATACACCAATCGTTGGCCGAAACCAACTCGTATCGTGGTCGTTTTATACCATTTTATGGTTTAAATACCGATGTTGAATGGTTAAATTCGTCGGAACCTGCTACTGAAGATAAAGCCCTCTTAACCAATTATAATCCAAATGTGGGTAGCACGAATATGAATACCGATAATAATGCGTGGGCAAAAATATACGAAGGTATCGAACGTGCAAATATCTGTATAAAAGGATTGCGTGCTTTTGGAAATGTTCAAAAAAATGCTGTATTGGCACATTGGTTGGGCGAAGCGCTCACATTGCGTGCTATGTTGTACTACGATTTGATAAAAGCCTGGGGCGATGTTCCGTCTCGTTTCGAACCGCTAACTACCGAAACACTTTATGTTCCAAAATCAGATAGAGATGTGATTTTTAAACAAATTATTGCTGATTTGGACGAAGCTGCTAAATATGTAGCATGGCCTAAACAATCGGCACAAACACAAACTACGGAACATGTAAATAAGGCATTTGTAAAAGGACTTCAGGCACGTATTTGCTTACAAGCAGCCGGTTTTGCACAACGTCCCGATGGAACTATTCGTAGGAGTAATGATCCAGAACTTACAGTTGCCAACATGTATCTCAAGGCTAAAAATGCAGCATTGGAAGTTATCGACAGTAAAACAAGTGAGTTGGGCAGTTTTGCTCAAAATTTCAAAGATCTTTGTACTGAGAAAACAACAGCCGGATTAGAATCGCTTTACGAACTTCCTTTTTCTGAAGGTCGTGGACGTGTTTTGTATACTTTTGGTGTAAAACATACTACTACCGATAAATACACGCAGCAAGCACAAGGTGGCGTAAACGGACCGCTTCCGACTTTATTTTACGATTATGATAAAGACGATGTTCGTCGTGATATTACCTGCGTTCCTTATGAATGGACAAACGGCGTACAAGTTCCACGTCAGTTGAAAAACTGGTGTTTTGGTAAATTACGTTATGAATGGATGACACGCGTAGTAACCTCGACCAACGACGATGGTTTAAATTGGCAAGTAATGCGTTTGGCAGAGGTTTATATGATTGCTGCCGAAACTATTAATGAATTGGATGGTCCTGTTGCGGCAGCACCTTATTTGAGAACTGTTCGCGAACGTGCATTCCCAGGCAATATAGCCAAAGTAGATGCTTTTATAGCTTCAGCTTCGACAAGCAAAGAAGCATTTTTCAATGCCATTGTGAATGAACGTGCTTTTGAGTTTGCAGGTGAAATGCTTCGTAAAGCGGATTTAATTCGTTGGAACTTGTTGTCGGTTAAATTGAACGAAGCGAAAATAAAAATGACTGATTTAGCTAATCGTACAGGTAATTACGCAGGTTATCCTGATAAAATTTATTACAAAACAGCAGCCGATGGGGAATCACTTGTAATTTATGGTTTGGAAAAAGGACAAACCGACACTGAAGGTGCAGCTTTGAACTATCCTAACAATAAAGGTTGGTTTTTAAGTAATGGTTTAAATAACCTAAATGACACTAAAATTGCATCTTTATTTGTTCGCGAACCAAATGAAAGACAATTTTGGCCTATTTGGCAAGTGTTTTTGGATGCAAGTAATGGTACATTAACGAATGATTACGGATATTGATAATAAAAAATATTATGAACAAGATAAATAAAGGAATATTTCTGGTACTCAGTATGATGGTTGTGCTATTTTCAACCTCTTGTAACGACATTCTCGAAGAAATAACAGATTTAAATACTGATAGGTTATTTCGTCCAATAGGTTTTACATATACACTCAACAAAACGGAGGTAACCTTAAAATGGGCCAAAGTTGATGAAGCTATATCGTATACCATTCAAATAACAGATACTGATGGTAAACTAATTGTGGAAGAACAATTAAACAAAACTGAATATGTAAAGGAACTTGCCGGATCAACCGATTATATTGCTAAAGTAAGAGCAAATGCAGCCGACGAAACCGTAAGTTCTAAATTTAACGAATCAGTAACTTTCAGAACTCCGGCTGAAAATATTTTTAGTGGTTATGCATCATTTATGTCAGCCATGAATACGATTACTGTTAAATGGGCTCCGGGGTTAAATGCTACTGCTTTGAAATTAACAAAAGCTGACGAAACCACTTCAACTGTTGAAATTACTGCCGACGAAAAAGCAGCCGGTGTAAAAGTAGTTGCTGCGCTAGCAAACTCAACTTACAAGGTCGAGATTTATAATGGTGAATTTAAGCGTGGTGGTTTAGATATAGTAGTAGAAGGAGATGTATATTTAACAGCAGGGCAGGATTTACCTACAGCTTTGGCTGCTGCTACAGCTGGACAAGTAATTGTTCTGGAACCCGGAGCATTGTTTCTGACAGGTTCAGCGGTGTATCGTTTTGATAAAAACATCAAAATTCGAGGATTATTGCCAACAAACTTTCCAATTTTGGCAATGACGGCAGGTACTCCAACTGCGACTTCTAATATGTTAGGCTTCACTGATGGTTCTATAATCGATAATGTTTCATTCCAAAATATTGATTTTACAGGCTATTGTAACAATGACCCGACATCGATTAAAATTGGTTATTTATTTAATAACAATTTGATGACAACAGTTAATACCTTGTCGTTTGATAATTGCAAATTGCATAATTTTGGAAATACACCTTTACGTGTTCAGGGAGGCAAAAATCAGGTTATTGAAAATGTGATTTTTAAAAACTCAACCATTTTTGAAATTGGTTTTTCGAGCACGTATGCTATTGTTAATAGTAACTCAGCTGACTTTATAAATACAATTACCTTCGATGGTTGTACAATCTATAACTTCAAAGGGTCCCTTGTATTACGAACTGGTCAGCCATTGAAAGCAATTAATATTAAAAACTGCAACATTAATCAGGGAATGCAAGATGCATCTTCTTCGAGATATTTGATTGATACAAATACTGCTACTTTCGCAACTGGAATTACTATTGATAAATGTGTTTTTGGAAGTGTCGGTGGTGCTCTTGGTGCCAATGGCGTGCGAAATACAACTGGCACATTAACGGTTGCAGGAAGTTACTACACTTCCGACTACGTGGACGATCCAATCACTGTGGTTACTTCATATTCAATTCGGAAATATATGACCGCCTATTCAGGTGCTTCAACCGCACTTTGGAATGATCCAGTAAATGGAGATTTTAAACTCAAGGCATCTGTGTTTGCAGGAAAAGGTACGGCTGGTGATTTGCGTTGGTATTAATCATAAATATTTAAACATAAAAAGATATGTTGTTTAAAAATAAAATTAAAATGGCCGTTTTTTCGCTTGCGCTTTTCTCGTTTGTAACCGCACAAGCCAAAAACAATTACACTGTATACTATCAAAATCTCCCATTTGAAATGCAGAAAATTAAACCACCTGTGTTTAAAAATAACTGTGTTTCAGTACTACAGACTGGCGGCGTTGGCGATGGTATAACATTGAATACCAAGGCATTCGAATCGGCCATTGAGAAATTAAGTTCAAAAGGTGGTGGTAAATTACTTGTGCCCGCCGGAGTATGGTTTACTGGCCCCATTGTGCTAAAGTCGAACATCAATTTGCATTTGGAAAAAGGGGCATTGATTCTTTTTTCGCCCGATTTTAATTTGTATCCTTTGGTAAATACAAGTTTCGAAGGATTGGATACAAAACGCTGTCAGTCACCTATTTCAGGTCGAAATTTGGTAAACGTTGCCATAACTGGTCAGGGGTCCATTAATGGTTCGGGAGAAGCGTGGCGACCGCTCAAAAGAGATAAAGTTACTGACAGACAGTGGAAAAAAGTTATAAAATCGGGAGGTATACTCAAAACACCCGATTATTGGTTTCCTTCGGCAAGTTCGCTCAAAGGAGAATCGATAAGTGATATGAATGTGCCTAGAGCCAATTTAAGCGATGCTGAATGGTTGCAAATTAAGGATTTTTTACGTCCGGTAATGATTGGTTTGGTGGAATGTAAAAACGTGCTGCTACAAGGTGTTTTGTTCGAGAACTCACCAAGTTGGAATATTCACCCCTTGATGTGCGAAAACCTGATAGTTGATAATGTGTTTGTGCGAAATCCGGGCTATGCTCAAAATGGAGATGGCATTGATGTGGAATCATGCAAAAATGCAATAATTGTAAATAGTAGTTTTGATGTTGGCGACGATGCTATTTGCATCAAATCGGGTAAAGATTTGCAAGGTAGACTTAGGGCTCGTCCTACCGAAAACCTTATTGTGGATAACTGTAAAGTGTTTCAAGGTCATGGAGGATTTGTAGTTGGTAGCGAAATGTCGGGTGGTGTACGTAATGTGTCGGTTCGTAATTGCCAGTTTTTGGGTACCGATGTCGGTTTACGTTTCAAAAGTAATCGTGGTCGAGGTGGTGTGGTCGAAAATATCTATATTAGCGACATTTACATGTTTAATATTGTAACTGATTCGTTTTTATTCGATTTGTATTATGGTGGAAAATCAGCTTCGGAAGCAGCTGATGATGGCGACGAGAATCCTGTTGAGAATTCAGTTCCTACAGTATCGGACGAAACACCTGTTTTTAAAAACATTTTTGTAAAAAATATTGTTTCGCGCAATGCCAATAGGGCTATGTATTTCAACGGATTACCCGAAATGAATATTGCTAACATTAATGTGGAAAATGCAATTATTAGTGCTAAATCAGGTGTAGTTTTAAGCGAATCGAATGGCATTAAGTTTAAAAATATTCAAATATTTCCGCAATCGGGTCCGGCTATTTTACTCAAAAGCGTAAAGAATTTTGAATTATCTGAATTTTATTCTCCTACATCTTCGAGCGAAATAGTTAAAATTGAAGGTAAATCGGAAAACATTAAACTGCCGGCAAACATTGACAAAAGCAAAATTGTAGGATTGAAATAAAGAAGATATTTACAATTTAAGTATGAGAAAAAGTATTTCTATTATTTTGATATTCATATCAGTTCAGCTATTTGCCGGACAGAAGTATTATGTCAGAATGGCTGATTCGGAAATGAAACGTAACCCACAAAGTTGGATGCTCGATTTTGCAAAAAATCTGAAATGGGATTATTGTAACGGGCTTGAGTTACAAGCGTTTTATAAAGTTTGGGCTAAAACGCAAAATAAACGCTATTTGGATTATTTGAAAAGTTATACCGATACCATAATAGATAAAAACGGACGTATAACTACCTATAAAAAAAGCGATTACAATATCGATAAAGTTAATCCGGGTAAGTTTTTGTTTTTACTGTACGACGAAACAAAAGAAGAGAAGATTAGGATAGCCATCGACACTTTATACGCACAAATGCAAACGCATCCACGCACAAACGATGGCGGATTTTGGCACAAAAAGATTTATCCGCATCAAATGTGGCTCGATGGTTTATACATGGGAACTCCTTTTTTGGCTGAATATGCCTTTCGCCACAAAATGTCGCAGGTTTTTGATGATGTAACGCACCAAATTCTGACTATGGCAAAACATAGTTACGATGCCAAAACAGGGTTATACTATCATGGTTGGGACGAAAGCAGGCAGCAACGTTGGTCAAACCCAACGACTGGTACTTCGCCCAACTTTTGGAGCCGCAGCATGGGTTGGTATATGATGGCCATGGTTGATGCGTTGGATTTTATTCCGGCTAATCATCCGCAGCGTGCCGAAGTTCTTAAAATTTTCAATAACTTAGCTGAATCTTTGCTTAATTTCCGAGACCCAAAAACAGGTATGTGGTATCAGGTAACTGATAAAATGGGTGAACCCGGAAATTACATCGAATCATCGGGCTCTGCTATGTTTGTTTACAGCATAGTTAAAGGTGCTCAAAAAGGCTATTTGCCTAAAACTTATCTCAAAACGGGCATAAAATTATACAATCAGTTTGTGAAACGATTTGTGAAACAAAATGCCGATGGAACGATTTCGGTAACCGATTGTTGCGCTGTAGCAGGCTTGGGTGGCGATAAAAACTACCGCGATGGCAGTTTTAAGTATTATATTTCAGAGCCTATACGCGATAACGACCCCAAAACAGTTGCGCCATTTATGATGGTGAGCGTGTTGTTGAATAGGTAAACAACTGATGTGATGATATGATGATGTGATGATATGTTGATTTGCTACTAAATTTGATTTTATGCAAAAAATTAATTTCTATTTTCTTATTTTTTCATTTTTCATTTCCCAATTTTCGTTCGCCCAAACTCCAGCATTTCCGGGAGCTGCTGGTGGCGGAAAATTTGTAACGGGTGGTCGTGGCGGTAAAGTCCTGTATGTTACTTCGCTGGCCGACGATGGTTCAGTGGGAACTCTGCGTTGGGCTATTACTCAGAGTGGAACACGTACAATTCTTTTTAAAGTTTCTGGACTTATAACACTAAAAAGTGCATTGAAAATTACCATTGGAAACGTTACCATAGCAGGCCAAACTGCTCCTGGCGATGGTATTTGCCTCAAAAATTACGAAATGAATGTGGATGCCGATAATGTGATTATCAGGTACATGCGTTTCAGATTAGGAAACGAAATAACAACCAACGAAAGTGATGCAATTTGGGGACGGAACCGAAAAAATATCATTATCGATCATTGTTCCATGAGTTGGAGTATAGACGAATGCGCTTCGTTTTACAGTAACGAAAACTTTACGCTTCAGTGGTGCGTGATTGCCGAATCGCTTAACAATGCCGGTCACGTAAAAGGTGCTCATGGTTATGGTGGCATTTGGGGTGGTAAAAATGCCTCTTATCATCACAATCTGATAGCTCATCACAACAGTCGAAACCCACGTTTTAATGGTTGGAAACGCTCTGGCTTGAGTTACGAAAACCCATTGGACGAAGAGCGACTTGATTTCAGAAATAATGTGGTTTATAATTTTGGCGATAATGGTTCGTATGGTGGCGAGGCTGCTGGAAAGTACAATATTGTTGGCAATTATATTAAATATGGCCCAGCCACAAAATCAACTATCAAATACAAAGTTACCCAAGTCGACATAGATGCATCAACTGCTTATGGCCAGCAATTTGGAACTTATTTTATTCAAGATAATTATGTGTATGGAAGTGCTACAAATACGCTGAATAACTGGCTTGGTGTAACTTATGCTTCAGGTGTGAATACAACTAATTGCAAGGCATCCGTTCCTTTTCTAAACGAACCTATCCCGCTACACACCGCCGAAACAGCTTTTGTACGTGTGCTCGATTATGCTGGAGCTTCGCTGGTACGCGATGCGGTGGATGTACGTGTAGTGAACGAAACACGCAATGGTACAGCGACTTATACAGGCTCGGTAACTTTGCGCCCGGGTATTATTGATAAACCAACTGATGTAGGCGGATGGCCTATTTATAATTCGACAACTGCACCTGCTGACAGTGACGTTGATGGAATACCTGATGGTTGGTTAACTACTAATTATCCTGGAAAAACAGCCAATGAGTTAACTGCCGAAGGTTATACGTATCTAGAGTTGTATATGAATAGTTTGGTAAATACGATTACAATAAATCAAAATGCGGATGCAGTAATTTCAGGATTAAACATTCCGAATAAAACTACCAACTTCAATACGAAATGCATTTATAGTAATAAAAATCAAAAAATTACTGTTACATCCGACAGTCAGATTAATCGTATTTTTGTAAACGATTTGTCAGGAAGAATAATTAAAACTTTGTTGGTAAATGAAAATAATGCTACTTTTGATGTTTCAACCCTTAATTCATCGGTTTATATGGTTAAAGTAATACGTAAAAACGCATTTGCCGAAACTTTTAAAGTTATTAAATAAAATATTTCATGTCTAAATACATTCTTGCATTTTCCATTTTTCTATTTTTCATTTTTCATTCATTATTTGCCCAAACTCCGGCATTTCCATCGGCTCAAGGTGGTGGCATGTATGCCAGTGGGGGGCGAGGAGGGAAGGTTTTATATGTTACTTCGCTCAGCGATGATAAAACTCCAGGAACTCTACGCTGGGCAATAGGCAAATCGGGTCCTCGCACCATTTTATTTAAAGTTAGTGGAATTATTGATTTAAAAGCTGAACTGAAAATTAACAAAGGCGACCTTACTATAGCAGGCCAAACTGCTCCCGGCGATGGTATTTGTATCAAAGGTTTTCCGGTAATAGTAGATGCTGATAATGTGATTGTACGTTTTTTGCGCTTCCGAATGGGCGATATTAATGCTGTACAGGACGATGCTTTTAAAGGCAATAATTGCAAGAATCTGATTATTGACCATTGTTCCATGAGTTGGAGTACCGACGAATGTGCCTCGTTTTATAGTAACGAAAACTTTACAATGCAATATTGTATTGTTTCTGAAAGTCTTCGTAATTCTGTTCACAAAAAAGGCACACATGGCTATGGCGGAATTTGGGGAGGTAAAAATGCATCGTTTCATCATAACCTAATTGCACATCACGATAGTCGCAATCCACGTTTCAATGGTTTACGTCGGTCAGGGTTAAGCTATAACAGCTCAGTGGATGAAGACCGAGTTGATTTTCGCAATAATGTAATTTACAATTGGGGAACACACAGTTCGTATGGCGGCGAAAGTGGAAAATACAATATGGTGGCTAATTATTTTAAAGCAGGACCAGCCACCAAAAAAAACGTGCAAAACCGAATTACCAATGTGGATATGGATATAAATCCCGATAGTTGCCCGCCCGGATATGGGAAGTATTTTATAGAAAGTAACTATGTATTTGGTTTTAAGGATGTCACTTCCGATAACTGGAAGGGAGTAGAAATTGACAAAACAGTGAAAATTGAAAACTGCAAAGCAAATATTCCTTTTATATATTCTGTAGTGGATACACAATCAGCTACAAAGGCATATAAATCAGTTTTAACCACTGCTGGAGCGTCGTTAATGCGCGATGCGGTAGACTGCAGAGTTGTGAATGAAGTGAAAGCTGGCACAGCCACTTATAAAGGTTCGGTCAATGGTATTTCAGGTTTAATTGATTCGCAAAATGATGTAGGTGGCTGGCCTGAATACAAAACAACTGTGGCTCCCACTGATAGCAACGAAGATGGCGTTCCTGATGGCTGGCTCGAGAAACACTGTGCTGGAAATAAGGCAAACGATTTGGATAAAAGTGGTTATACCTATCTCGAAATTTATTTAAATAGTATAGTGAAACCCATTATCAACAAACAAAAATGAAACAAATTATTTCGTTATTGTTGTTCTTTGCTTTTGTTGTCAGCGCTACTGCTCAAAATGCTCCAAACACTATTATTGTCGACCGCAATGGGACGGGCCATTTCCGCACTATTCAGCAAGCAATCGATTCGGTAAGGACTTATAATCCGGCTGGAACAGTTACAATCTATATTAAAAATGGATTTTACAAAGAAAAACTAATTATCCCTTCACACGTATGCTATTTACATATTGTGGGCGAAGACCGCGATAAAACCATTATCAATTACGACGACCATGCCAATATCAACAAAATGGGTACTTTTAAAACATTTACGCTCAAAATCTCTGGCAATGATATAGTTATGGAAAATCTGACCATCGAAAATTCAGCTGCACAATTGGGTCAGGCTGTAGCTTTACATCTCGAAGGAGATAGGATTACATTTCGGAATTGTAAGTTTTTGGGTAATCAGGATACCATTTATGCGGGTCGCGAAAGCGCACGACAACTGTTTGAGAATTGTTATATCGAAGGTACTACCGATTTTATTTTTGGACCCGCCACCGCTTGGTTCGAAGCATGCACCATTCATTGCAAACGCAATTCATACATTACAGCCGCCAATACACCTCAGAATGTTACTTATGGATTTATTTTTAATAATTGCAATATTACTTTAGCCGACAGTGTTAATGCCATGTATTTGGGTAGACCTTGGCGCGCTTATTCCATGACGGTGTTTATGAATTGCGTTTTGCCCAAAGGTATACAACTAGTAGGTTGGGACAATTGGCGAAACCCCGAGAACGAAAAAACAGCTCGCTATGCCGAATTCAACAATTCAGGTGAAGGAGCAATAACCGACAATCGTGCAAAATGGATAAAAATTCTAACAAAAAAAGAAGCTTCGAAAATCACCCAGGAATTAGTTTTTAAACGCGAAGATAGTTGGACTCCCACCATCTCCAAAAATTAATGCAACCAATTTGTAAACAAAATGTGTTATATTTGTGCCATTAATTGTTTAACTA
>JBMOHZ010000012.1:0-17513 GCA_049317585.1 Paludibacter sp. | reverse complement strand
GCAATTTCTACTGTATCCATATTGTTTTCGATGAGTTTAGCGCAAAGTAAAGCCGAATCGAGAATAATATCGCGGTGGTTAGAGATATACAAATAGGGTTTTTGCTTATCAATGCTTTCAAGGCCTTTCAACTCAATACCTTTGGTCAAATTAGCTTCGATGTATTGTAAAAACGGATATACCATGTTTTTTTGAAACTCAAAATTGGTAGTATACGAATTTAATCGTTGCTTGAGCACTTCTTTGGGCATAAGCGGATAAATTGTGCTCAGCACCTTCATAAAAGGCTTTTCATTGCTTAGGCGCTCAAGTGCTGCTGGTATCTGGTCGTTGCTATAACAACGGATTTCATCAAAGTTCATATCTTAATATTTTTATTTGCCTAGCAGGCGTTATTTTTTCTTCGCACGTTATTTGCTTCGCGTTATTAACTTCGTGTTATTTGCACTTCGTGCGTTATTTACTTTGTGATATTTTCATATTTTCTTAATCATCATATTTTCACAACTTGTCCCTGCCAGTTCCGATGTATCGGAAATGAATCGGGATCACCACATCATCACATCTGTCGTCCATTGTCCATCGTCTCCTAAAAAAGAAAACTCAGATAAATAAAAATCACGGGTGCAGCTAAAAGCATGCTATCAAACCGATCGAGAAGACCTCCGTGACCTGGAATAATATTGCCCGAATCTTTAATATTTACTGTACGTTTAAGTAATGACTCCATTAAATCGCCAAAAGTGCCAAATATTACTATAATTTCGGAAAATGCAATCCATTGTAATAGTGATAGTTCGGGAATAAACATCGAAAACAAATAACCTGATGCCAATGCAGCAATAGCACCTCCAAAAAAGCCTTCCCACGATTTTTTAGGTGAGATACGTTCAAACAGTCGGTGTTTACCAAAAGTAACTCCAAATAAGTATGCGCCAGTATCGTTTACCCAAATAGTTGTAAATACAGCTATTAAAATCATAGGTTTATAGGTGGTATGATCAATAAAACCAATAAAATTAAGCAGCGAAAAAGGCAAAGCAATAAATACTTGTCCCATTATAAAATAAGCCCAATTGTGTATAGGGTTGGGTTTTCGGGTGTAAAGTTCAGCAATTAATGCCAAAATCAAAAACAATCCATAAATGGAATATATCGGAAAATTGACACTTGCAGAAGCCATCATATAAGAGCATGCAAAAAGTATTACGCCACCTACAATGCTTATAAAGGCATTTACCTGAACATGCTCATTATTGTTTGTCAACTTATGAAATTCGGAAACAGCTAATCCAGTAATAATCGAAAAAAAAGCAATAAATGTTATGGGACTCCAGAGTATTGAACCTAAAACAAGTACAACAAAAACAAAACCACTGAGCGTTCGCATTAAAAAGTTATTCATATTCTATTCAAGGTGTGTTTACATTCTTATTGCAAAGATACATTTATTTATTTACAAAGAACGTTAATTAGCCTATAAACATAGCTACTATAGTAATAACTTACTTTAATAATCCCATAATTATGTCCAATTTGGGTGATAGAATAATTTCTGTACGGCGGTTTTTGGCTCTGCCCTCAGGGGTACTATTGGTTGCTTTTGGTGCAAATTCGCCTTTGCCCGAAGCTGTAAGTCTGACAGCACTTATCTTATATTCGTCCACCAAAATACGAACGATAGATGTAGCGCGTGCTACGCTTAAATCCCAATTATCGCGATAAACGGCATTACGAATAGGCAAATTGTCGGTATGGCCTTCAATCAGAATATCAATATCGTTGTTTTTGTTTAACACATCAGCAAGCACTTTAATAGCTTCGAGTCCTTTAGCCTCGATAGTTGCACTTGCCGAACTGAATAGCAATTTATCGGACATGGAAACATATACTTTGCCATTTTTTACTTCAACAGTTAACTCATCCGATTTGAAGCCCATTAAAGCATTTTTGATTAAATTATTTAATTTCTGGGTGATAGAATCTTGCTTAGCAATTTTTTGTTTTAGTTCTTTCATTGCCACTTCACGTTCAAGCAAAATACGTTCCTTTTCGGCCAATATATCCGATTTTTGTTTCAAAGCCAGATTCATCTGTTCAGCTTGCGACAGTTTTTGATTCATCAAATCGCCATATTGGAGTTGTAATTCCATTTTCTCCGATTGCAAAACAGCTTTATCCGACTGCAATTTACTAATATCAAGTCCTTTATCACGCAAATCATCTTTCAAGTCTACAATTTGCAACTCCCGAGCCGACAAAGTACTACATAACGAATCGCGCTCATCGATAACGCGCGTAATGTACTTTGGTAGTAAAAGTTTCTTTACGGGTTTAGCTTCACCACATTTGTATATGGGTGTGCAAGATGCTGCAAACAATGAAACAGCAAGAAACGATAAAATTTTGAAGTTAGTTTTCATTTTATTTTGTAAGTTTTATGCCCTCTCAGGGCATGAGTGATGTTAGTTTGACTAATGAAGTAATATTTTTGAATGCAATGCCAATAAATATCGTGAACAGAGATTTGTCTTAATTTATAATCAAAAAGAATGCCAGATAAAAATTCGTCTAATTTTTGAGCACAAAAACAATCAATTCCTTAGGGCCGTGAGCACCTAGTACCAATGTTTTTTCAATATCGGCAGTACGGCTTGGGCCGGTAATGGTTGTGATGACGGAAGGAAGATGGTTACCGTATTTTTTTTTAATGGCGTTCAAAGCTTCTTCGGGATAATCTACTAATTGCGAAGCATTTGCAATGATAATATGAATAGGCGGAAACACATTCATTTGTCGACCCGATTGCCCATAGGAACTAACCAACACACTACCCGTTCGGGCTATTAAAATCTCACATGAAGTAATCCCACAAGTCATTGCTTCGAAATCCGAATTACGATTTGTACAATCAATGGAGTATTTTTCTAATTTTGAGGTTATGGCTTCATCGCGACAAAAAATAGTCGTTAATTGACGAACAGCAAGTTCCTTTTTCAGGGTTTCGAACAATTCCACTTCGTCGTTCACCACCAAACACTGTCCGCTAATGGCTTCGAGTTCATTTTTGAAACACGTAATCGCGTCAGGAAGTATGGGTTTGTAAATAGCTGTATTGTCAAATTCCATATCGGACAAACTTGGTTGTTTGCGATTGGTGACTTTGCGTATTTTATCCAATATTTCCTGACGCGACGACATAGTACTTTCTATTATTTATTATCTTCGGCTGTAATTTCAGTTTCAGCAACTGGCACATCGTTTTCTACAGTCGCAGCAACTTCTGCAGCTTCAATTGCTTTCACTTCTGGAGCATCGTCCAAAATATCAGTTCCGCCATTTTGAGCCATAAGCTCATCGTTGCGCGAAACCCATGCACGTTTACCAAATACTTTTTCGAGATCTTCGGCAAAAATCACTTCGCGTTCAATGAGCAACTCAGCCAATTTGTTATGACCTTCGGCATTATCGCTTAATATTTTTTTAGCTCTTTTGTATTGATCGGCCACAATATCTCTTGCTTCTTCATCAATAATTTCAGCAGTACGTTCGCTATACGGTTTTGTAAAGCCATAATCCGAATTTCCAGTAGAATCATAATAACTCATATTGGGTAATTTTTCGCTCATACCAAAATAAGCCACCATAGCATACGCGCGTTTGGTAACACGTTCAAGGTCATTTATGGCTCCCGTCGAATTTTGATTCATAAACACCTCTTCGGCAGCACGTCCACCAAGCGTAGCACACATTTCGTCCATAATATGCTCGCGATTAGTGAGTTGCCTTTCTTCGGGCAAATACCACGCAGCGCCGAGTGCTTCGCCACGAGGCACGATAGTTACTTTTACCAACGGATTGGCATGTTCGAGCATCCAGCTAATGGTAGCATGTCCTGCTTCATGATAAGCAATGGATTTTTTTTCAGCTACAGTAGTTATTTTAGTTTTCTTTTCCAAACCACCTACAATACGATCTACCGCATCCAAGAAGTCTTGTTTTTCGACAAACGATTTATTTTTGCGTGCCGCAATAAGTGCCGCTTCGTTACATACATTAGCAATATCAGCCCCCGAAAATCCAGGAGTTTGTTTGGCAAGAAAATTCACATCCACCGATTCGTTTATTTTTATCGGACGAAGGTGAACATTAAATATTTGTTTCCGTTCATGCACATCGGGTAAATCCACATGTATTTGACGATCGAAACGACCTGCGCGGAGTAGGGCTTTGTCCAGAATATCAGCACGGTTGGTAGCAGCCAAAATAATAACTCCACTGTTTGACCCAAAGCCATCCATTTCTGTAAGTAACTGGTTAAGTGTATTTTCGCGTTCATCATTGCTTCCCATATTCGGGTTTTTGCCACGAGCACGACCTACAGCATCAATCTCATCGATAAATATAATACATGGCGCTTTTTCTTTAGCCTGACGGAACAAATCGCGCACGCGCGACGCTCCTACTCCAACAAACATTTCCACAAAATCGGAACCCGACATGGAGAAAAATGGCACATCAGCTTCACCAGCCACTGCTTTGGCCAATAATGTTTTACCAGTTCCCGGAGGGCCTACCAGCAATGCTCCTTTTGGTATTTTACCACCCAACTCGGTATATTTCGACGGATTTTTAAGGAATGCTACAATTTCTTCAATCTCTTGTTTCGCTTCAGCAAGTCCGGCCACATCTTTAAACGTGGTTTTATTGGCAGTACTTCCTTTCTCGAAAACCTGTGCTTTGGACTTACCAACACTAAATATTCCACCTGAGCCACCGCCCATTTGATTGCCAATGCGACGATTCATAAATACGAAGAATAAAATCAACAGCAGGAATGGTAATATGCTGTACAAAAACATTTCAATATAATCGCGACTAACTTTGTAGTCTACCACGCCATTGTATAGCTTATTTTCCTTAGCTTTGTTTATAAACTTCGAAAATTCATCAACCGAAGGAATACGCACACTTATCTTACGTTCTTTTTTATATACTTCGGAATTTTTACCAAATACCTTGTTTACAGCTTGTTCGGCAACTTGTGCTTCAAGCGTATTTTTAGTCGAATACACATCAATTTTTTCAACAATACCCGTTTTTACATATTCCTCGAAAGTAGAATAGGGTACATCTTTGGTAGGTGGGGTGTCGTTAAAAAAATAAGATCCTAGCAATACCACCATGATAATACCATAGATCCACGAAATATTAAACTTTGGAGTTTTACCTGAATTTTTTCCTGAAACAGGTGGTGTTGTTGGTTTTTTGTTTTCCATAAAGGATTGTACTAATTATTCTTTTTTTTTGATTATAAAATATTCTCTAAACGTTGAATTTTGGCATCAGCCCACAAATGTTCTATATCGTAAAATGCACGCAAATGACGCTGAAATACATGAACAATAATTTGACCGTAATCCATGGCTATCCACTCACAATTTTCGAAACCATCCACAGCATAGGGTTTGATATTTATTTGCTCACGAACATAGTCTTTTATTGACATTCCAATAGCATTTACATGCACATTAGAGTCGCCTTCGCATATCACAAAATAATTACAGGGAGATTCTTTAAGTCGGGTTAAATTAACCACAGCTATTGTTTTACCTTTTCGTTCTTGTATTCCTTCAACAATTTTAGCAACAATTTGTTCGTTTTCAGTCATGTAAATAATATAAGTTTGAGTTTTTTATTCTGCAAATATACTCAAAATTAACAATTCCTAAAAACTTGTTGCATAAGCTGTGATATTGCATGAGTTTGCATTAAGTCAAAAATTATACCTATCAAAAAACTGGAACAAAAAGGCCAAACCTATGACATAATGACATAAATTTGGCATTTATTGGCTTTGTGGCTAATTAGGGCTGACTGGTAGTCATGAAAAAAAGAACGGTAAATGATTCAAATTAGTTTTTATTTAAAACCAGCATTACATCATCATTTGTAGCTATGTTCCCTAGAAATTCGCGGAAGTTTTCATACTCTTCGGCTGGATGAACGCCTTTTCGAAGTACAAATTGGCGAATAAAAACAACATTTTTTCCTTCTTTTTTTACCTCCATATTATAACTACCAAATATTGAATTTATTTTAACAGGTGCAGGTAACTCTGAAGCTGTTAAAGTTGGAGGTAAAAGATATGAGATTGTATCGTTTTCCATGTACGAACGTCTGATACAAAGCTCATTTTTACGATTACGCACCTTATCAGGAATGTTTTTAAGTTTATTCATCAAGTTTAATGGCAGCAAGTTAATAGAGCCTTGAATACTGTTAATGCAATTAGGCAAATCGAGCAATAAAACTTCTTTTATACTTGGAGTAGGCGTACGCAACTCACTTAATGTGAATTTTTTAAGCGAAAAACTTGGTATTTGAATATTTTCAGACACTTCTCTTTTTTGCGAATTTTCATCAGCTATAAAAACACTCCTCATATCATCGTAAGCAAGCCCAATATATTGAGTTTGTACTGTAGCAGTTCCCGTTTTATCGTCATAAATCTGAACTTGGGCATTTCGGTTAATGCAATTTTCTTTTTCGGAATAAACCCTCGTGCGTACAATTTTGCTGTTTTCATTATCCACCAATAATACCAATCTATCGTCGGTAAAGCTACTATTAAAACCACAAGGCAATAGTTGGTCCGTAGCCTCTAACCAAATAGTATCTTTGCCGAGTGGCACACACACAATGGCGTGATTAAACTGGCTGCCCACAAATGAAGTATCGATATCTCCCGCATTATCCCCAGCTTTTACAAGCACATAATGCGATTTGACTCCAGCAGCTGTGAGTAATGCTTTGGTGTAATTGGATAATGCTTTACAATCGCCATAAGATGATTTATCAACCACATCGGCACCAAAAGGCTGCCAACCGCCAATTCCAATTTGAATACTTACATAGCGAGTTTTCTTTTGCATAAATTCATACACCGCTTTCACTTTTTCGAAATCTGTTTTCAGAGGTGCTGTGAGTTCTTTTATTTTTGTTGCAGTAGCTTCGGGCAATTTGTCTTTTTCTTCGAGAAGCGTACTTGCCCATTTACCAAACTCTTTCCAATTGGCAGTGGTGCCTTTCGAATCATCTACCATAAAGGTATTTGGCACAACACGTATTGTTGGCGAATTTGGTACAAAATGCGGCGAATAAGGCTCATATGTTTTGGCTAAAATATTCGACAATTTCCAACTATACACATCATTATTATTCACACTTGATTTTGAGCATGCAATAGGCAAATTATATTCCTTGTACTTTAGAGCAATACTTTTGGGGCAAATTACAGTGTATTCTACACTTTCGTATGAAGTATTCAAATCGCCCAAGCTAATTGTAGGTAAAAATAGTGTTTGTTTAAGATTTAACTCGTATTCGTATTTTACAGTAAGTGGATAAGTAAGGCATTTAGGATCAAGCACTTTAATTCGATTCTCATCATACAACGAGTACCCCATATTACTTTGATCTATAGCGTCTTCGTTAGTCACAGAACGAATCCTTTTTCCACTTTCGTCGTAAACCCATCCCCGCAATGAACTTATTCTATTCATGGGGTTATACGATTCAACAAATGGGATATTATCTTCGCCATTTTTATTTAAAATTGATCGTACTTCCGAAACCTTAATAACAGCAGCATTCTCCGATTTAATTTCGACATCAAACTTTACCATACGCATTACGGTATGTGCATTGGCCTTAAGAGCCGGTGTAATTGTGCTTATTGGGTATATTGGATCAGCTGCAAATGCTTTAGTTACAATCAAAATTGCAATAAGCAAACTAATTATTCTGTACATTATAGTTGGTTTTTTTATATTTTTTTAATCACAATCATTTCTGCTTGTTTTTTTACAAGCTGATCGAAAAACACTTTTAAATCGTTGTACTCCGTTTGCACAAAAACTGGCTTATTAATCATCAGTTTATAAGCAATATTAATGGTTTTATCATCGCTTACTGACGTAAATGAGATGGATGCATCTTTGGTTGGCAAAGTCATACGCGTACTTTTAGGTAACTCTTCCACTGCCCAACCTTCGGGCAATTTCAGTATCAGATTCATTCTACGTTCCAATGGAGTGGTAAAGTCAACCGGATATTGTCTGTTTTCCGTTTTAAATGGGTTTTCGGTATACCTATCGAATAAAAATGGGTTAAGATACATTTTATCACTCACTTTTGTCATTCTGTTTTTTAATGAAACTTGAATATTTTCTGTAAATGGCTTATTCAAACTATCAAGCATTTGATTTTTATAACTGTCAATAGTTAAACCATTGTACGAACTTTCGATAGATTTCAGGTACTCATCTTCCGAATTAAATGATTTAAAATTCTCTCTTTTATCAAAAGCTGCATAATCAACATACGAAATCATCCAATTGCCTTTTATGCTACCATCTTGATTTATACTTCCATTAAAAATCTCAACTTGCCTGTCTTTTTTCTTAGGCGTAATGTCTTCCCAAAAAAACGATTCTTTTGGCACCTCCAATCCTCGTCCGTTTAATGCTCTTTCAGGAATCATATCGATAGGCATATTTTCCTCAGTTGCATCAAGCAAGTATGTGGTATCGTTTAAATATGCTTTAACAATCATGTAATTTAGTTTATCAATGCTTACCGAATGTGGTGGCAGAAAACCATTGTCGCGCGTGCTAAGCAAAACAGGATTTGCTCTTATATCCAGTTTACGAAGTAAAATTATAAGACTCATATTTACATCAGCTGAGTTACCCGTTTTTTTATTATAAACATAACTAATACCTTCGGAGGATGGCCAAATCGAACTTTTGTTATTCCATTTGAATTTTTTCATTGCCTCAAAAGCCTTTTCCATTCGTTGATATGGATCGGTAGTAGCTTTTTTAATTTCGTGTTCTAAACTATTGAGGTATAAATTAGGACTCGACAGTTGAAAGCCGAAATTATTATGAGTTTGCAATGTTTTAACTACAGCATCCCAACTTGTTGCATAATCCTTGTATAGTACGCCGGGTATGTGAATACTCTCCAATTCAATTTGCATACGTGAAATATAATTTTCATAGTTATTAATATAAGATTCAGGTTGAAACGCAGGAACATTGGAAGTAACCCAACGATCACTCGATATGGCAGCAAAAGGAATATAACCTGTAAAATTTCGACGTAGTGTGATGTACATACTTTCTTCCATTATCAACTCACTCCATTTTATAGGAATGGTTTTTTGAAATTCCCAATAGTTTGGAATACCGTTGTAAAAAAACTCAACATCGATAACTGAACCTACCTTTACATTTGGAAAAGCTACTCTTGCCCTGAAAATATCGCCTGTAACCCGTTCAATAAAAATACCATCCTTGGTTAATTTTGAAATAACTGGTTTACCACCTTCCATATTTACTACTTGACCACGAACATTTGTTTTTTCGGATGCTGGCACAAAAAAATTTCCTTGTGATTTGCCCGATTCTTTTAAAATTTTAATTCGCATTGTATGTGAAAACTGAAACTCATTAGCGTTAAAATAACCATAATTACAAAGTACAACTGCTGAAGCACTTGAATCGGGTGCATAAACAGTCATTTCCAATTCGGACGTTTCAGGCTTGCCATATTTCATAGGCTCCTTTGCAGCATAAATGAATGTTGAGAAATAAACAAAAAAGATTGTTGTTAAAAATATTCTTTTCATAAATAAGAACTAATAATATGTTTTAAAACTTAGATAGTGAATAACTTACTAAAACAAAACTAAGAATCCTGCTGGTTGATGTTTCCAACAGGATTCAATAACATTGTTAATTAAATATCATTTCGATTATGAATCAAAATGGAAGATCATCAACAGCAGGAGGAGGTGCTTGCATGTCGGGAGCTGATGTAGCTGGTGCAGCCACAACTGGAGCTTCGTTCGATTCAGGTTTTTTACCCAACAATTGAATTGTTTCAGCCACAACTTCGGTAATGTAACGTTTTACACCATCTTTTTCCCATGAGCGGGTTTGAATTTTACCATCCACATACAATTGCATACCTTTGCGGATATACTTTTCAGCCAATTCGGCCAAACCTCTACGTGCAACAATATTGTGCCACTCGGTACGTTCAGGCACTTGAGTGCCATTCTGAAGTGTGTAACCTCGTTCGGTAGTAGCTAATGTAAAATTAGCAACCGCAACGTCTTTGTCGAAATAACGGACTTCGGGATCTTTCCCTACATGTCCTAAAAGAATTACTTTGTTTACAGACATAATTTAATACGCTTTTTTAAAATAGGTTATAAATTGTTTAAATACGGCTCAAATATAATGTTAATATTTGACATTACAAGTATTAATTCCTATAATTTTATAATTAATTTTCATATTAAACACAATTGTTTGTGAATGAACATTTTACAAATTAAAAATTTGGAGAACAAATTAAATTTTCATTATAGAGCTAATTTATTTACTATATTTGCGGTTCCGAAATTCTAATTGAAATAAAAAAAATTGAAAATAACAAAGGTATGCACAAAAAAATTGAACCACAGCCACTTACATTAAAATCAATACTGGATTATTCTGTCAAAAATTTTGCCGACAAACCATCGGTTTCGTTTGTCGACGGGCAAGCATTAAGTTATGCCGAATTGGGCGAAAAAATCAACGAAGTGGCTTCTCAACTTTTTTCGTTGGGACTAAAAAAAGAGGACAAGGTGGCTTTATTGAGTCACAATATGCCCAATTGGGTAATTGCATATTTTGCTGTTGTAAGCAAAGGATTAATTATAGTGCCTATTTTACCCGATTTCACATCCGAAGAAATTGAAAACGTACTATTGCACTCACATGCTAAAGTACTTATTGTAAGCGAACGGTTAGCATCGCGTATTGAAGGTTTACAATTGCCATCGCTGCAAGCTACGATATTAATTGACAATTTTACATTCCTCACGGATGTAACAGCCATACAAACAAACACGAAAGTACCTAAAACTGCCGTATACGAAGAGGATATAGCCGCCATCATTTATACTTCGGGAACCACAGGGCGTTCAAAAGGCGTGGTGCTTACGCACAAAAACATTGCTTTCGTAGGCATGCAATCCTATGTTTTTCACCCCATTATGCACGATGATGTTTTCTTGTCGCTACTTCCACTGTCGCACACTTACGAAAACTCAATAGGCATGGTTTATCCTATTATATATGGTGCATCCATTTTTTATCTCGAAAAGCCACCTACACCAGCGGCGTTATTGCCTGCTTTGGCTAAAGTGCGGCCTACCATGATGCTTTCGGTTCCACTTATTATGGAAAAGATTTTCAAAAATCAAATTCAAGCCAAGTTTTCGACAAATGGCCTCAAGCGAATGATTTATAATACACCGTTTTTTAGAATATTGATTCATCGCATTGCAGGTAAAAAACTAAAACAAACATTTGGCGGCCGATTGCAGTTTTTTGGTATTGGAGGTGCTAAGCTGGACTCGCGCGTGGAGCGTTTTTTACGCGAAGCACGTTTTCCGTATGCTATTGGGTACGGCCTAACCGAAACAGCTCCATTGCTGGCAGGTGCTGGCGTACTACACACCAAACTAGGTTCAACTGGTTTTGCTGTACCAGGCGTAACGCTGAAAATTGAAAAACCTGACAAAAAAGGGGTAGGCGAAATTTGGGCAAAAGGACCCAATGTGATGCGTGGTTATTATAAAAACCCCGAAGCCACACAAGAAGTACTTACCGAAGATGGTTGGTTCCGTACTGGTGATTTTGGTCGCATGGACAAGCGGAAACGACTATTTATAAAAGGCCGAATGAAAAACACCATAGTGGGAGCCAGTGGTGAAAACATTTACCCCGAAGACATTGAAACAGTGATTAACAACCATCATTTAGTAATGGAATCGCTTGTAATTGAAGAAGATGGATTTTTAGTAGCTAAAGTACTTGTTAATATCGAAGAACTCGAAAAAACAATTGAACATATAAAATCGGTGATTGAAGACAAACGCGAGAAACATTTAATTTGGACAAAACATTTCACACAAGAAATTAACGAAAAACTCAATAAAATATCACAAATCAAACGCGTAGACATTATTGACGAGCCGTTCGAAAAAACAGCCTCCCAAAAAATTAAACGCTTTTTGTACACCAAACCACCTAAAAAATAATACAAACGCGTAATAATAAAAAAAAACGGGCTGTTTCATTGATTGAAACAGCCCGTTTTAATTGTAAACGAAACTTATTGATTTGTTGTTACCACATAATTTATAACCTGGAATTTATAGCCTGCTTTTTGGTAATTATACCATTTCATTGACCAGTTGAATTTTTTAGAGGAGTCAGAAAAGTTAAGTAATCCTGGAACTTCGCACTCAACTTGTGTACCGCTACCTACTGTTGTTGACTCGGTTTTTTCTTTGTTGTAACCATAACCACCACCTAATTTAAAATCTCCCACAGACGCTATCAACTCAAATTCGTAATCCTGACTAAATCCAGTGGTAGTAGTATTGGTATTCTCCTTTCCAATACTTGCTTTTGTTGATCCCTGACCAACACCTACGAATTCGGTTTGACATTCCTTACTACTTGTCCACGGCAAGTTCGATAGTTTTGAAGTAGAGCCATTAGGATATGAAAATGGATTGCCTGGAGTATGTCTGAAAATGGATTTATCAATTTTAGGTGCATTCTGACCCTCGACCATTTTGTTGTAATTTTCTACAGTAACAAGCTGAGTAATCGTTTTTCGCGGGAACCCAAACATAACTTCTGTGTTGATTTCATCCGGATTCTCACTTTTAAGAACTTTGTAGAAAAAAGCATCGTAAGGCGTGGAAGTTACAACTGCCATATCTTCCTTTGCACCTGAAAAACCTACTGTCATAGTTTTAGATGATGTGCCTGAGTAGTTTTTAGAAAATGACATTGCTGCTTTTGCGGTGAATTCGATACCCCCAATTTGTGTACCTATAAACGGAACCTCAAATTTATGCTCAAACCCAACAATGGCAGTGGCCGTGTGTGTTGACGCTGTATCTTTTCCCGAACCTGACATAGTTGATTTGCTCCAGATGGTTCTGGGACTAAAATTAGTATCATAAAAGCCTTCGAAATAAGGAGCTGCTGCCATTGCTGCAATCAACTTGGGTTTAGTAAGCATAAATTCGTGACGCTGAAATTGCAATACACGTCCGGTATGTCTTGTATTAACGGCTGCTATAACAGGGAAATGGTTTTTACTTTGCAAATTGCCACTATTTTCGCTGAAAAATGGCACTGGGTTAGTATATGAGATTACTTCACCAGTAGTTTGATTGAGTGCACTACTATTAATACTTAATGTATTAGTATTTGCAACTGCCCAAGGAACATCCCTTATGTTGACCATATAGTATATCATTTCTCGTCCCGATGGATCTTTATCGAAATTACCAACAATCATCTGATCTCCATAAACAATATTTTTTCCATAATTGCCAGTAGTAATTACTAGATTTTGTTCACCGTTCGGCCCATAATTACCGTTTATTACTCCACTTGCATCAACATAGTAAATTAATTCGCTTTGAATAATATAGTTTGACCCAGATGGCCCTTTTAGTTTAGCTAAGACTATGTCTTTCAAAAGAGAATAATCTACCCAACCAGCACATATTCTGGCTGGAGAAAAAGTGAAAACAGATTTAGTGGGGTCTGTAGTTGCATTATAAGTAACGTATGTTAATACACTCATTCCATTATCAATTGCAGGTGGAGTGTTATACGAAAATGAACAAACAATTACAATTTCAGGATGTCCATCATTATTAATATCACCTATCGTAAAATTGGCAGTTCTTGCATATTCTGGAGTTGAATATCCACGAAATTCTGTACCAGTAAACGCATTAGCAAGTTTTTTTGTTTTATATACTGCAGGGTCACTCTGTTGAATATCACCATTCAGAAACAGATGCAATGTGGCACATTTAGAATCATTTGTTTTGCTCAATTCAAAACTTTTAGGTGTAGAAGTCATCACCACCACATCGTTTTTACCATCCTCGTCCACATCGGCCACTTCGGTTCTCAGGAAGAAGGCAAAGTTTTTCGATTGATTAAAGTCTTCATAAAAGCCCCGTTGGCTAAGCCTTGTAAATGTTTTTCCATCGTAAATGCGTAAGGTATCATGCACTGCCAACAGAATATCCGGCGTACCATCGTTGTTAATATCTCCTGAACGTACGGTCATCTCCCATTGCCAGGCTTCCTGTATATCGTAGGCATTCATGGTTTGTCCATTGTATGCGGTTCCACTTACAATGGCAGGCATCCAAAATTTATCAGGTAATACAATAGCTTGATGGGCATAATTCGTAGATTCATCGCCAATTATATGCAGGGTTATGTTTTTGTATCCGGAAATTGCACCTGCTTCAGCTTCGTTCCATACAGCTATCACGGTGTTTTCGCGTCCGTTCTCGTTCACCATGGTAGTCACTTTCTTAGGATTTTCCCACCATTTTACAGCGCCTGATGCAATGGTTGGTAATCCTGCAATAAATGGCGCCGATGTAGCTGTGGGGTTATCCATAAAGCGTAATTGAGGCGAAAGGCTGGTGTCGTGCCGACCTGTAAAGAACAATTCTTTATCCGGTGCCATTAAAACGGTATTTTTTGGCAGTGGTAATTTTTCATTATAGTTTATTTTGGTCGAGTCAGTGCCAAAAACATCCATCATTTGCTTTGGCTTGGGGTCAGGCACTTCAAACACATAGCGTACCGATAAGCCGGCTGTTTGTACAGTGTCGGTGTACACGCTGATAGAATCCTGACTACTGGTTAATTTGGCAATTGCGGCTTCAGTTTTATTAGCACTTGCAGTAGAAGTCCAAAAAGCTGCTGTTGTACCCGTTGCACTAAAAGTAGTCCCCACCCTCATGCCTGCAGGCAAGGCCCTGAAGCCACTTTGATTTGTTGCATATATATTATCGGCGGTCCAGTTTGCTGTGCCAACTTCTTTTAATTTTACCCCGGCTCTTTCTTTGCCTTCAAGGTAACTTGCCAATTTAATACATTCCATTTTGGTAGGAAGTCTCCAACCGCCAGTTGGTGCCAAAGCAGTATTGGCAGCATGGTAGGTATAAAGTGCGCCGTAGTTTGCAGCATTGGCATCTACATCTCCATAATAACAATAAGCATCGCTGGCACTGGTTAATGCAGCCCAGGCTGCTCCAGTAGCTTTGGTAAGTGCTGATCCGTCAGTTTTCTTTGTGGTTTTCAGGTTTTCAGCCATCCAATACAAGCTACCCACCTGTACTACAGGGTAGGCATTGTCGTCGCCATCGATACATTCTATAAACCGAACATCCATGGTTTTACTTTTGGTTGGACTGTCCATAATGATGGTTTTGCTACGTCCACTCGAAGCCGTAAAGCGCAGTTGATTCCCTAAGTTGAAAATCATCCCCTCATTAGCAACCACTGCGGCACTTACTTTCTGCGGCCTATCAGATATCGTTTCTGCCAATTCTGTTTTTTCAATATTTTGAATTGGACTTATATCTCCGGAAGTACTATTGACACTTACCAATTTTTGAGTTCGCTTGTTGCCGTTCTCAACTAAGGTAACAAAGTAAATGCCGCTTTGTAATGCCGGTAATTGGAATTTATAGGAGCCTGCTGTCAAATAATCGAAGTAATTACTGATTACTTTGCCCGAGATATCGCAAATATTGACCCGTACATTTCCTTTTTCAGTCAATCCAAAACTCAGGGTTGATGATGCTATAGCCGGATTTGGATAAACAGTCATTTTCTCTATTGATTTCTCACTAACATTTTCCATATTTGTTGTTATGGAAGGTACTTTAGCCGATGGATTAAGGTACAATACAGCATCGCCGCTTATTGATTTGGTTTCGCCTGTAGTAAGGTTTTCAATAGTAACGCTACCAACAGAACTTGAACTGCCGTTACCTGTAAAGTTAATGGCAATGTCATTCGGTGTAGTAGCTGCTGTAGTTTTAAAACTTAAAATCCGCCCATATTTTATTCCTGATGAGTTGATTGCGTATGCACTATAATAATAGGTTGTATTAGGAGTCAGGTTATCAAGGGTTGCCATATACTCGTTGAAGGAATCTGGTTCGCCAAAATCAACTTTATTCGTTGGAAGTGGAGCAGTATCTGAAATTGGAGTTGTACTCCAGCAAAAACCATGATGCGTGGCTTTGGGATAACCTAAATCGGTAATCTGTCCATAAACTATGGCAGAGGTTGATTGTATATTTGATGCATCATTGGTTGAACTTGCACTAAGAGTACTTGGAATAGGTTTTGCAATTACAGGAGTCACCGTACCATTTATGGCTAAGCTGTTAGTGCTTGTCCCTACGGGAGTACGCCCAAAGGCAAATGTTCCAGTTTCTTCGAGTGCATACCAGGCATAAAGTCTGATTACAATGGGAATCGCATATGCCGAAGTATTTTGCAAATCAGCTATTGAAGCTGTATTAAGGGTTGTTACCAATTCACCCTCATCTACTGCATCGGCAAGTGTAGAATAACTACTTCCTATTTGTACAAATCCGGCATTATTGACATTATACGCCCATTGGTATCTACTGGGACCATTTGCCGAGCGTCTTAATCGGGCAGCAATGCTTGATATTGAAACCTGATAATGCGCTTCTGATTGTATTGTGAACTCATAGTAATTGTTGTTAGATACTGCACTCCCATAATTATCAGTGCCTGATATCATCCAGTTAATAGATGAGAATCCACGAGGTAAGGAGTATGCCTGTACTCCATCCCCTCTTGTTAATTCCGGTGGCATAATGTGCGGGTTATACATGGTTGCTACTTGAACTTCCTCATCTCCAGCTGATGCCGGCGTACCAAACTGCCAGGCTGCAATGGTTTGTGCCCAACTTGCTGAAGAAAGAAATACGAAACATAGCAGAACTGCCAATCGGAATGTAGTTAACATTCGGTTTTTAGTTGATTTTGTTTTCATACGTTTTTTACTTTTTGAGAATTTTTATGGTGATATTTTAATTGTTTTCCAATGATTTGTAAAATTTGTAATATTAATTACTACAAGTCTCAATTTTTTATATTATTTTTGCCTAATATAGCGCTACAAAAATACTTTTTACCAATTTAGAAAGTCTTCCAAAAGGTAAACTTATTTGCCAAAAGGTAAAAATATCAGTCAAAAACAATAAAATTTTACATGATTCGCACATTAATACTTCTATCGCCAGTTTACGTTTCGCTTTTTTGGTACATTTCTCTACATAGCAATAAAAAAAACAGCAGTGTGCCTGCACGGTTCTTGAGCTTCTTTATGCTGATTGTGGCTATTTGTTTTTTTGGTCAATATTTGTTTTTTGCTCCATATCCCGATATCTTTCCGTACTGGGAGCCTGCTCTGGCTTATTTTGGAAGTATTGCTTTTCCAGTTTATTACATCTATTTTCGGTTGCTTACCGTCGACGAAAAATTTAGCCTGCGCCTGCATGC
>JBMOHZ010000011.1:0-17825 GCA_049317585.1 Paludibacter sp. | reverse complement strand
TAAAATCGTAAAAACTTTTTTGTGCAAAAAGAGTCGATGTTGCAATAGTCAAAATTGCTAATACTACTAAGTTTTTTGTTTTCATAATGTGTTGTTTTTTTATACGTTTTTGTTTTTAAGTAGTGCAATTAAATCATTTAATTGCAATTTGATTTTATTAATTTCTTCCAAGTTTACTTCCGCTGGGTTAATTCCTAATTTTGTCATTAAGTTTAAAGGAATTTGAGATGCTTCATGTTGCAAGTTATTGCCTTTTTCAGTCAGTGAAATTATAACTTTACGTTGATCAATTTTGGACTGTTCACGCTTTATAAGTTCCATTGCTTCCATTCGCTTTAGTAGTGGTGTAATTGTATTGGTGTTAAGTATCAGCTTGTCTGCTATATCATTAACAGTAACACTATCTTTTTCCCATAATATCATCAATGTTAAATATTGAGGATATGTTATCCCAATTTTATCAAGGTCGCTTTGATAAGCACGAATTATTAACCGCGAAACGGCATAAAACGGAAAGCAAAGCTGATTTTCGAGTTTTAATTGTTCGTATGACATACGTTTTTAGGCCAATAATTTATCAATATATTCTGTCATATTCTCAGGCTTTGTGATAGGAGCAAAGCGTTTTACAGGTTTGCCATTGCGGTCAATTACAAATTTCGTAAAATTCCATTTCACATTATTACCAAATGTGCCTTTTAATTCTGATTTCAAGTATTTGAAAATAGGATGTGCGTTATCGCCATTTACTTCTACTTTCGAAAACATTGGAAATGATACGCCATAGTTAATTAAGCAACCTTCGGCAATTTCTTTTTCGGAGCCTGGTTCCTGATTGCCAAATTGATTGCATGGAAATCCAAGAATAACCAATCCTTTGTCTTTGTATGTTTTATGAAGTTTTTCGAGGCCTTCGTACTGTGGTGTAAAGCCACATTTACTTGCTGTGTTAACTACGAGTATCACTTTGTCTTTGTACGTTTCCATGCTTGCTTCTTTGCCTTGCAATGTTGTAGCATTAAATGAATAAAAATTGTTTGTCATATTTTTTGTTGTTTTATTTATATCGTTTGCGATACAAATATAGATGAAATATATCGCAAGCGATATAAAGTGCATCGGAATATAGTATTATTTAACATAAATAATTGATATTTGAGTCATAACTTTTTTGAATGAGGTAATTTCGTGTTTTTTTTGTTACTTTGTACTATAATTAAAAAATAATTGGTTATGGAAAAGAAACTTTTTCGTTCGAACAACAAAATGCTAGCTGGTGTATGTGCTGGTATTGCTGAGTTTTTTAATCTCGACCCAACCTTGGTTAGGATTGCTTATGTGATTGTATCCATTTTTTCGGTTGCATTTCCAGGTATATTATTATATATCATACTTATGCTTATTATGCCTCAGCAAGAAGTAAACTAAATACTATAATAATTGTCATTCAAACTTACATCAAATTATAAACCTACTGGTGATCAGCCTGAGGCTATTCGTCAGCTAGTAGAAGGATTGAACAGTGAAATACCGTTTCAAACTTTGCTAGGTGTAACTGGTTCGGGCAAAACGTTTACTATAGCCAATGTTATAGAGCGAGTTGACCGTCCAACCTTGGTGCTGAGTCATAACAAAACACTTGCAGCTCAGCTTTATAGTGAGTTTAAGGCTTTTTTCCCTGAAAATGCTGTTGAGTATTTTGTGTCGTACTACGATTATTATCAGCCCGAAGCTTATTTGCCTGTAAGCGATATTTATATTGAAAAAGATTTATCCATCAATCAGGAAATTGAAAAATTGCGACTTTCAACCACTTCATCGCTTTTGTCGGGTAGGAGGGATGTGATTGTGATTTCCTCGGTTTCGTGTTTGTACGGTATTGGTAATCCGGAAGATTTTACAAGCAATTTAATTGAAATTTATCGCGGACAAAAATTGGTGCGGAATCTTTTTTTACGTTCCTTAGTTGATAGTTTATACACTCGAAACGAAATAGAACTTAATAGAGGAAATTTCAGGGTAAAAGGCGAAACGGTTGATATTTTTCCGGCTTATGCCGATTATATAATTCGTGTGGTTTTTTGGGGAGATGAAATTGACGAGATTATGACTGTAGAGCCCGTGAATTTAAAAATAATTGAGCATTTTGATTCATATAAAATTTATCCGGCTAGTATTTTTGTAACTACCAAGGAGCGCATTGCTGCAGCCATTTCGTATATCGAACGCGATATGAACTTGCAAGTGGATTATTTTAAATCGATAGACAAACATTATGAAGCTAAGCGCATTTACGAACGTGTAAATTACGATTTGGAAATGATTAAAGAACTCGGCTATTGTTCTGGAATTGAGAATTATTCGCGTTATTTTGATGGCCGCGAAGCCGGAACACGACCATTCTGCTTGCTCGATTATTTTCCCGACGATTATTTGATGGTGATTGACGAAAGTCATGTGACCTTGCCACAGATAAAAGCCATGTTTGGAGGCGATGCAGCTCGTAAACTGAATTTAGTTGAATATGGATTCAGATTGCCTTCGGCAAAGGACAACCGCCCATTAAAATTCGAAGAATTTGAGACGCTGACTCCACAAACCATTTATGTGAGTGCTACTCCAGCCGATTATGAGTTGGCCAAAAGTGAAGGTATTATCATTGATCAGCTTATTCGACCTACCGGACTACTCGATCCAATAATTGATGTTCGCCCCAGTTTAAATCAGATTGATGATTTGCTCGAAGAAATTGTGGTACGTACTGAATTGAACGAGCGAGTATTGATTACTACACTTACTAAACGCATGGCCGAAGAACTTACCGATTATTTGGCTAAAATGAATGTGCGTTGTAATTATATTCACTCCGATGTGGATACGCTTGACAGGGTACAAATTATGGAAGATTTGCGACGCGGAGTGTATGATGTGTTGGTTGGTGTAAATCTGTTGCGCGAAGGTCTGGATTTGCCTGAAGTGTCGTTGGTGGCCATTTTGGATGCTGATAAAGAAGGCTTTTTGCGTTCACACCGATCGTTGACACAAACAGCTGGACGTGCAGCGCGTAACCTGAATGGACGTGTAATAATGTATGCCGATAAAATTACGGATAGTATGGCTAAAACAATTCAGGAAACAAATCGTAGACGCGAAAAGCAATTGGCATATAACGAATTACATGGTATTACTCCTACAGCAATTATTAAGGGTGAACGTAATTCGTTGAGTAAAGTTGAGCCAAATGCGTATATTGAACCTGAACATAATCAGGGAATTGCTGCCGATCCAGTTGTGCAATATATGACAAAACCAGCCCTTGATAAAACGATAGCCAAAACCCGCAAAGCCATGCAGGAAGCGGCTAAAAAGCTTGACTTTTTGGAAGCTGCCCAACTCCGCGATGAATTAATGAAATTGGAAGATTTGCTTGCTAAACGATAAACCTGCTTCCGTGACGTGTGTTGCGTTGTACCATTCGTTTTTCTACTTTTACCACAAACTCAAAGTTTTTAAGTCCCCATTTTGGAGCAATTAAAAATCCTGCAGGAGATTGCGAAATCATTCGTTCGATAGCAATGTTGGGATTCAATAATTCAATAAAATCAATCACTAAATCTATGTATTCGTCGGCAGTATAAAGACTGAACCACTCCGGATGTTCAGCATATTGTTTGGCCATTTTGGTGTTTTTAACCAATTGAAGTTGATGTAGTTTTACGGCTGTTAGTGGTAGTTTCGATATACGACGAGCATGGTTCAAAATCATTTCGTGCGTTTCATGCGGTAAGCCAAGAATAAGATGTGCTCCAGTTTTTATTCCTCTTGATGCTGTATCGCGTATTGCTTTTTCGGCACAGGCGTAATCGTGCCCGCGGTTGATGAACTCCAACGTGCGGTCGTTGGTCGATTCAATGCCATATTCAATCATAACATAATAACGTTTAGATAATTCGGCAAAATAATCCAGCAATTCATCGTTCACACAATCGGGGCGAGTTCCAATAACTATTCCTACAACTTTGGGATGTTTCAATGCTTCTTCGTAAATTGCTTTGAGTTTTTCAATTTTATCGTATGTGTTAGTATAGGACTGAAAATATGCCAAGTAAATTTGTGCCTCATATTTGTGGTTGAAAAATGCAATACCCTCTTCAATTTGCTGCGTAATCGTTTTTGTAGGTTTGCAATATTCAGGACTAAATGTTTGATTGTTACAATAAGTGCAACCACCTAAACCCCTACTTCCATCTCTATTAGGGCAAGTAAATCCTGCATTTATCGATATTTTTTGAACGCGTTCAGTAAATTCAGATTTAAGAACCTGATTGTAATTAAGATATCGCTCAGAGGGATTTATTTGAAAATGCATTTGATGAGTTGATATGATGATGTGATAATGTGTTTATGCGATAATGTAATGATATTATATACAAAACCCAAAACAATCATTTGTGATTAAATGTTTGCTTTGGGTTCTATTATTTATTTTAAAAACGCTATTGAAGGAAAATCTTAGAGGTTTCAGTAGTATTTCCAATAACTACTTTTACAATATAAGTATTGTTTTTTGGAGCTGCTAATTGAATGTTTTGGTTTGCACTAATAGTTTTAATTCCAATCATTCTACCCGAAATATCATAAACAAAGACTTTACCTTCATTTTCGCTGAAATTCTGAATATATAATTTGTTGTCGAAATGATATACCTTCGAAAATGAAACTTTTTCTGAATCAATGCTTTCGTTTTGAGATAATATTTTAAATCGTAATACAGGATTTGGAGTAGAACTTGCATTAAAAGCATATTTTGTTCCACTTGTTGTAATGTCAATAAGTTGATTTTCAACTAAATCGTGTAAGAATATTTTTTTGTATTTTATTGTTGAATTTTCATTATGCATAAATGTCAATATGTAATTTTCATCCACACCTGCCTGAAATGCAATACTTGTATTGTTTATATCATTTACCGAATTAATTTGATAATTGCCGTCAGTTTCAACTGCATAAATTTGCTGATTCAGAGCATTTCCTGTTAATTTAATACCATCAAACCCATTATCAAAATTGCGTGTGTATTGGTCGTGACTCATTATCCACAATTTATCAAATCCATTATCACTTTCTAATTGAATTTCGGTAACTGCTTGCGTGTCAGTGAGCGATTGTGCCTTTGCACGTTGTCGGTCAGTATTACCCATGGCCACAGAGTTGTATGTGAAATTAACATACGAATTCGTTGTTGATGCATTTGGTTTGAGGATACGAACCATAATTGAGCCCATTGATGGAATTTGCCTTAAAATGCCAAAATCACCAGCTTGTTGTTTTGGTACAGAATTATATTGACCGGGAACAATAACAGTTCCATCTACATTTTTTGTAGGATTTGTTTTCCAACTAGTAAAAGTACCCGTATTATATAAGTAGGCAGTGGCTTCAACACCTGTTCCAAATTCAATTTGTCTAATATCCATAGCTGATGTGTATGGATTAGCATACATATGTTGTCCGGGATACAATGCACCTGTTGATTTTATAAACTGACCTGATTGGAAGTTTGAATTAACTAACTGACCTCTAAATGTATAAAAAGCAGGTGCTTGCTGACAAAGTTCATACCCTTTAAATGGCTGTAATACAGAAGTATTTGTGAGCATTCGCCAATGGGTGGCTGTATCGTTATCGTTTTCGAATAATTCACGCACATAAGCACCATAAAAAGTTGGTAACGCATCGACAGTGCTAACAGGTATGCCAAAGAATTGCCAATTGTAACGGTTGTTTATAGCATTGCTTTTATTCCAACTAGCAGGCGAATACATTTCGACAGTTCCATAAACTGGTAGGTTTTGTGGATTTCGATAGATTATTGAGCCATTTGGAAGTGATGCGCTTGCTTGAATTAATATTTTATCCGTATTGGATGTTGATTGAATATTATTGTTTACAATTAATGTTAAGTTTGGTGGAATAATTACCGATAAATTGGCACTGTCATTCACAAGAAATCCAATTGTTCGGTTTATATCCAATTGTAAATTACTTTCAGCAGGAACACCGTTATTGTTCGACTTTTTAGCAAATTCAACATCGTCGCCAGGTGCTGGCACAAAACCACCAGTCCAGTTTCCAGGTGTTCCCCAATTGGTGCTTATGTTTCCGCGCCAATAATTTGAACGCGGATTTACTGTCATAACTACTTGTGAAGTTGCGGTTTGAGGGCTAGCACATGGATAGGTTGAAGTTAAAATACAACTAATAATGTCTCCATTTATTGGAGTGTAATCAATAGTTGTATTTGTAGTTGGCGTACCAAAATTTACACCATTCACTTTCCACTGATAACTTGGGGTTGTTCCACCATTAGTAGGAGTGGCAGTATAGGTAACAATTGTGTTCGAAAAAACTGGATTGTTCGAAGCTGTAACTTGCAAGCTAGGAGATAAAGTTGGATTTACAGTAAGATTAACAGATGAAGAAACATTAAAAATTAATTGGAATTCAAAATCATCCAATGCAAAATCGTTACCTTGAGGTTCAAGGTTTAAGTCAACCAATGATAATTGAACTATTCTGGTTGAGCCTGTATTTATGTAAGGAATAACAACTTGTACCCATGAACAAGTAGTGGCTGTAACGTTGTGTACACTACCAGTTGGAACTCCATCGATATAAAATTGCAGAATTGCAGGACTTGCAGGCCATATATTTTGAACCCAATAACTAAACTGATAGGTAGCTCCTTCTTCAATTTCGATAGATTGTGACCAAGCAATAGCTCCTGCACCACCGGCAGCAAGCGTAGCTCCATCTATTATCATTTGATTTCCACCCGTTCCTGCTCTACCTGTAGGCTGATTACAAAATCCATTATTCAATGTAGTTGGGTTTGGGCCTATAGTATATTGGTTTTGTAGATAACTTTGTGTTCCATAAGGCCAAAATTTATAACTTGAACCAAAATTTGTATTTCCAGCAGAAAAGTCACCGTTTGTTAATAAATTGATATTGCTTTTTATAGAGCTTGATACAGTGTATGTTCCATTTTGAGCAGCAGTTACAGTTCCTAAAACCGGATTTTGAGCAGTTGAAGTAAATCCATTTGGACCAGTCCAGGTTTGACTTGTAATATTTGTTCCAGTGCTTGTAAGAGTCACATTATTAACTGGACACAGATTTTCCAATCCTGTAGGGCCTGCAACAATGGTAGGTTGACTAACTACTGTACCATTACATACCACATTTACATCTTGAGCACCTGTCGAAGATAAGACAATATTCTGATTAGTATTATATGTACCGACAGGATATCCTGCTTTTAAACGCACATAAACAGGAATTGCATTTATTTTGCCGCCAATTTGAGCTATTCTAAAAAAAGGACGAGTAGAAGTACTCGAAACAAAAGTTCCTTCAACGCCACTTGGCGATATTTCGAAGTTTGTGGGCGGTGTTACAGTTACTGAGTCTGTTAGAGAAGTGGCACTTACCGTAAAATTTTGCTTTAACGATGGGCCTCTATTAACTACATAGAAAAAGCCATTAAGTACTCCATTTGAACTGATAGTAGTAGCTCCAGTAACTACTTGACCACTACAAGCTACATTTTGAGAAATAGCAGAACCGGAAGTTACAACAATATTTTGTGGTCCTTTAATGCCTGTACCAAGTCCTGACTTCATTCGTACATATATAGGTGTTGAAGCTACTGTTCCTGAAGTTGGAGCTAAACTTATGGCGTTTGATGAAAATCCAGAAGATGGACTTGTTGAAATTTCGAATTCAGTAGTAGGAGGTGTAACAACTAAATTTACTGCTAAAAAGGTACCACTTACATTAACAGATTGTACTTCGGAAGGTCCTGCTCCGGCATAAATAAAACCAGCTAATGATAATTTTGAAACTGCTACAGTTGGATTATTAACCTTACCAGTACAAGTTACTGTTTTGGTTACAGCATTTGTTGAAGTAAAAGTTATATTTCCAACGTAATCGCCAAATAATAAACCTGCCTTTAACCTTACATAAATTGGAGTTGAAGCCGCACCTAAACTTAAACTAGCGCCATATCCCGATGTTGCCGATAGTGAAATTTCGTAATTTGTTGGTGCTGTAGCCGTAATATTTGCTGATAAATTTGCTCCATTTACATTAAATGTTTGAGCCGTAGATGGACCTGCACCAACAGAATATGTAAAGTTGGACAGAGTTGTAATAGTAGGGCTAATTAATGGTGCATCTGTAACTGAACCTGAACAAGTGACATTTACTGTAGTAACTCCTGTTGACGAACAAGTAACATTTTGTGATGATACTGTTCCTACATTTAAACCAGCTTTCAAGCGCACATAAAAAGTGGTTGCAGGTACTTCGCGATTCACAACTATTGCAGTTAATATTGTTGCGGGTACAAATGCTGCACCTGTGCCCGATGATATTTCAAAACTTGCTGAAGGTAATATTGTTATATTAGTTGTTAAAGCTGAACCGCTCACCGTAAACGATTGATCGGCCGAAGGGCCATTTCCTTCCATATAAATAAACCCTGATAAGGTTGTAGGATTTACTGTTATTACAGGCAAATTATTCCGACCAGTAAAATCGCCAAAGGCAACTAAATTAGTCGCTGAAATTGTAGTTGCAGTTGCCACATTCTGTTCAACCCATGTTGGAGCAATATATCGCGAAGTAATAATATTTGAAGATGAACCAAAAACATCTACTGCTACAAAAGTACCTGTTATTGCAGCTGAAATATCTGTGATATTTGCCTGGTTAATAGTCCAATAACGACTTATATAGTTGTTTGTGCTGCCATCGTTTGGATGTTTGGCATCAGTTACATTTACTGCAATTAGAGCTCCACCAGCTAAAGTTGCAGAACTAAGTGTTATGTCAATTGGCGAATAATCAGCTCCTAAAGTGTTATCGCCAATTGGAAATGTATACGTGATCGGGGTGCTTGTAATTAGTTTTCGAACTTGTCCCGTGCTGGATGCCACTATCATTTTTGTGTTCGAAAATGGAGCACCTGCTACAGCGCCAGTTCCAAGTGTTAAATTGTTTGTGCCAATAGTTAGATTACCACTTGATAATGTAAGCACGTTATTAACCGCAATACTATTTCCAAGTGTTGTGCCACCTGCATTATTAATAGTAAGGTTGTTAAAAGTAGTTGTTGCACTTCCTCCAATTGCAAATCCACTCCCATTCATGGATACTGTTCCACTTCCTGCAGTAAATGTTGCTCCATTGTTGGTAAAGTTGCCTGTTAGATTAAGATTCGTATTTGCAGTAAATGTTCCAGCAGTTAAGATCGAATTTCCAGTAACCGACATAGTAGCAGGTGCCGAAAAGTTGCCTAACGATTGAGTATATATACCATTAATGTTTAAAGTATTGGTAGTTCCGCTAACGCTTAATGTTTGACCTACTGATTTGTTTACTGTTAAATTATTAAATGTTTGTGTGGCAGCGGTTCCGTTTATAGCTGAACTATTTCCTGTAAATGAAATTGTGCTCGTACCTGTTGTAAAAGTGCCTCCATTATTTGTCCAATTGCCTGCTAAAGCGTGAGTAAATGTAGCTGCATTAAAAGATGTACCAGTTCCTAATGTAACATTACCTCCAATTGTTAAACCAATAACCGCTGTTGTAATTGCGGTACCAGCAAGAGTGAAATTATTACAAATAGTGGTTGTGGCAACTTGCATAGTTTTTGTACCACTTCCACTTAAAGTCAAATTTCCATAAGTTTGACTGCTATTTAGGTTTGCAATAGTTTGATTAGTACCAGAATAATTAATTGTACTATTACAATTTATCGAATGAGTAGAAAAATTCGTAGGCAACGTATTTGTTCCTCCAATTATTAAACCTGCATTTGCTGCAATAGTTAACGATCCACCTGCAGCAGCTCTATTTGCAGTAAAGGTATTTAAATCAAGATTCCCCGATTTGATATTTATAAGCGATAATGCTGTTTTATTGGCATTCAGAACTACTGAATTTCCAGCCCCTTGGTCAATAATTAATCCTCCTGTACCAGCAAATGCATTCGGAAATTCGTTTGTAGTAGCAGTTACAGTAGCTGATCCTTTGTACTGTAAAGTTGAATTTGCACCATAAGTTAAGGTAAATCCTCCAAGTAAAAGCGATGCAGTTCCTTCCAATGATAATACCTGACTTACTGTGGTGTTTTCACCCAGAGTTTTAGCTCCAGAACCTGACAATGTTAAATTGTCAACTGCTGCACCCACAAAGTCAGGATCTAATGTTTGAGCTCCCAGCGCGCTTAATTTTAATGTACTTCCAGTTTGTAAATCCCAAACGGTTATGTTTTCAGTTGCCGCAGAAGTAGTTATGTCTACAATACCAGTTGCTGTAACTACAGCGTTAGAGCCTGCACCGGCATTCCCGGTTCTTAATAATCCATTTACTGCATTAATATTTAATGTACCACTTACCGTAATTTCGGCAGCTGCTGTAGCAGGTACAGTTAATGAGGCATTCAGATTAAGTGTACCTCCTTGGCTAACTGTTACAGTTCCAGCTGTTTTTGTTACTGCTACTGTTAAATTTACAGTATGTGTATTGGCAATTATCACAATGTCGCCCACTGCAGGTACTATGCCACTCGGCCATGGTGCATTTGCAGTTGTTGAGTTCCAATTACCACTACCAGTAGAAGTAATTGTTGCAGCTTTTATTTCAGATAAACTGAAAAACAAAATTATCAAAAGACATGCTTGGTGTTTTAATGTCGAATTTTGAAAGTTTTGTAAAAAAGCAAGTCGAACTTTTTTCATGTTCTGAACTATAATAGAATTGGTCGTTTTTATATTTTTCATACTAATTACTACAAAGTGTGTAGTAATTAATTCGGCAAAAGTAGTAATTTTTATAGTTATTTCAAAATTATAATCAATTGATTAATAAAAAACAAACTTAAGAGTTGAATATTATCAATAAACGTCAATCAAATAAGTAGGGCATAAAACAGTATAAAACTGATTTATGCCCTGCAAAGTTTTGATTTTTATATAAATGATTTATTTTAAAAACAATTTTGTGGTTTCAAATGAGTTTCCAATTACAGTTTTTACAATATAAACATTACTTTTTGGAGTAGCGATTTGTATATTTTCGTTAGCAGAAATTGATTTTATGGCTACTGTTCTACCCGAAATATCATAAACATAAACTCTTCCAGATATATCACTGAAATTTTGAACATATAGCTGATTATTAAAATAGTAGGCTTTTGATACATCCGATTTCAAAGTTTCTAAATTATTGGTTTGTGTAATAATTTTGAAACGCAAAACAGATGAACTCGCTGAACTAGCATTAAATGTATATTCTGATCCATTGCTAGTAATGTCAACAATACGGTTTTCTATTAAATCATGCAAGAGTATTTTATTGTATTTCAACGAAGTATTTTCGCTATGTGTAAATTTGATTTTATATTCAGTATCCTGTCCTGCCTGAAACGCGAGTGTTGTATTATTTAAGTCATCAACCGAATTAACTTGATATTCACCATCTTTTTCAACCGCATAAAGTTGGGGGTTTAATGCACTTCCTTTTAGTTTAATACCATCAAATCCATTATCAAATCCACGCGTAAATCCTTCGTTACTCATTAACCACATCCTATCAGCTGCATTTTCACTTTCTACATCTATTATAGTAGTTGTTTGATTATCGGTAGTTGAAGCTGTCTTTACGCGTTGACGTTCCGAATTTCCCATTGCAACATTGTTGTAATTGAAATTTACATAAGAAAATTCTGTAGTTGCATTTGCTTTCGGAACTCGTACCATTAAAGTTCCCATTGATGGTATTTGTCTAGGAATTCCAAATCCACCAGCTTGCTCTTTAGGTACTGAAAAATATTGACCTGGAATAGCACCAGTCATATTTAACTTGTTTGATCTCCATTGAACAAAAGTACCCGTGGCATATAAATAGGCTGTAGCTTCAACTCCACTCCCAAAATCTATTAATTTAATGTCGATGGCTGCAGTATATGGATTGGCAAATAAATGCTGACCAGGATATAGTGGGTTTCCAGTTGTTGTCTTTATAAATTGCCCTGAGCTGAAATTTGAATTAACCAACTGCCCTTTAAAGCTATAAAGTGTATTGGCATTTTGCTGACACAATTCATAACCTTTAAATGGAATTAATACTGATTCATTCGTAAGTGATTGCCAGTGCAAAGCAGTATCATTGCTGTTTTCAAATAATTCACGAACATAGGCACCGTAAAATGTAGGCAAAGCAGCTAATGACGCAACTGGTATGCCAAAGAATTGCCAGTTGTATTTTTGATTAATGGGTTTTGTCTTATCCCAGCTAGCTGGCGAATACATTTCAACAGTTCCATAAGCCGGAAGATTTTGAGGATTTCGATATATAATTGAACCATTTGGAAGCGAAGTGCTTGCATATATATAAACTAAATCTTCGGCATTTGTTACAGGGTCGGTTGTAGGTGGTGTAACGCTAATTGTATTATTACAGCTTAATGTTAAATTAGCTGGTATAAGTAGTCGGCGAATAGTTGCATTTATTAAACTACCAATTGTTCTGTTTTTGTCTAATTGCAAATCGCGGATGGCTGCTGTATTAAAGTTGGCAACTGTTGCATAAATTACATCATCTCCTGTAGCAGGTACATATCCAGCAGTCCAGTTAGCTGGTTTTCCCCAGTCGGTATCAATATAACCCATCCAATAATTGACAGGCACTACTACAGTTATATTTTTTGTATCGGGTGCAGGTTTTGGAGCAGCACATGGTATCGAAGATGTCATTTCGCAACGAACCTGAAGAGCACCAGCTGCAAGTGGTGTATAAGTAAATTCAGCGCTTGTTTGACCTGCTTGCTCAACCCCACCAATAAACCATTTGTAAGTTGGAGTTAATCCTCCATTTGTAGGTGTTGCAGTGAAAACCACAGGAGTATTTACGTTTACAGTAGTAGGAGAGTAGTTTACAGTAACAGATGCTGTAACTGGATCACTTACATTTACTGTTTGCTTAGATGTTGCTGATAAAACCTGACGGAACTCAATATCGTCGAGTGCGAAGTCATTTCCATTAGCAGCTGTAGTTTGATTAATTAATTCTAAATTTAAAATACTATTTGAACCTGAATTTGTATTATAAAGATATTTTGTCCAAATTCCTGATGTGGCATTGGCGGTATAAATTGGTCCTGCCATTACACCATTTACATAAAGTTGGAGCTTGGCTGGCGCAGGGTCAGTTCCATTCACTACAGTTTGTAGCCAATAGGTGAACTCGTAATCGGCATTGTTTAATACAGATACACTTTGTGACCAGACAACAACACCGGCTGTTCTATAACCATTAATTACCATTTGTAAACTATCAGTTGCAGCAGGCGAATGGTCGGCTATCCTATTAAAATTTGTATGAACACTTCTTGGAAATGAAACAATTGTATATAAATCCTCAGGTTGAAGGGCATTTGCTGAAAGAGGTACATAAGTATAACTACTACCAACGCCAGTATTTCTTAATTCAAAATCTCCATTATAAATTAAATTACCACCTACTACAACGTTTCCAGTTACAGTATAATCGCCACTCATGGCTGGTGTTGCATTTGTTAAACTTGTATTAGCTGTTGAAGCATAAAAGCTATTTGGACCAGACCAAAACTGACTTTGTACATCGGCACCTGAACTTGTGAAATTTATGGTTGATCCTGAGCAATAATCGCCACCACCTGTTGAGGTAATAAGTGGTGTGGCATATACTTTACCTGTTAAGGCTACTGTTTTCGGTGGCGCACCTGAAGATACAATATCCAAATTTCCTGTATAATCAGCGGCATTAATGTCTTTTTTCAGTTTTACTAATATACTTGTGGCATCAATGGTTGTTCCTACACGGGTTAAAGTAATTGGTGTAGATTGAAAATTTGCATATTGTGGAATTGAAGGTGCTGAAATTTCGAAATTGGCAGGTGGCGTAATAGTAATATCATTTGTCAGAGATGCACCACTGATGCTCACTGTTTGCTCTGCCGAAGGTCCATTCTCAAATAAATACCCAAAGCCTGTGAGGGTAGTTTTTGATACTAAAATTGTTGCAGTATTCACTACGGAACCATTTAAAGCCACTGTTTTTACTACTGCACCTGTTGCATTTAAAGTTACATTTTGAGGTCCATAACTTCCAACTGCTCTGTTTGCTCTTAAACGGGCATACATTGTTTGATTAACTGATCCCGCAGTAGGGCTTATTGTAAAAGCTGATGTATTCCAAGTAGTTCCATTTGTTGATAATTCGAAATCAGTAGGTGGTGTAACAGTAACATTATTGTTTCCAAGGTTGGTACCTACAAGTTGAAAAGTTTGACTTGCTGAAGCTCCAGCTCCTGAATAAATAAAACTTGCCAACCACGAAGTAGAAGTTATTAATGTAGCTTTTGGATCTACTGTTCCTGTACATGCATATATTTTATTAGCTGCATAGGTTGCCGAAGCAACTACATTTTCATTAAAACTGCCTGTGCCTAATCCCGATTTCAAACGCACATAAATTGGTACATTTGTAAATGCTCCAGTTCCTAATGCAATACTTCCAGATGTTGGAGCAATACTTGGCGTGCTTGGAGTAAATCCGACTCCCGTAACTGTTGATATTTCGTAATTTGCGGGTGCTGTTATAGTTACATTCGAAAATAAGTTTGAAGCGCTCACATTAAATGTTTGTTCGGCTGATGGGCCTAAAGCAAAAGTGTACGAAAATAATGTTGAGCTTGCTGGTGTTATTGTTATAGATGGCTGATTACTTACATTACCGCTACATGCTACATTCACAGAACTTGCACCAGATGTGCTAACTATTTGATTTTGCGATGCCACAGCTCCAGTAGTAAGTCCTGATTTCATTCGCACATATACTGGTAATGAACTAATAGAACCACCTGTTGGAGGTAACGAAACGGAAGGGGTAGCTGTAAATCCTGCTCCACCTGTAGCTGAAACCTCAAACGATGCCGAAGGTGTTATTACCACATTTTCAACTAAATCAGTTCCAGAAACATTAAAACTTAAAATGTTTGACGGTCCATTATTAAATGGATAACTAAATGTTGTTAATGAAGTAGGAGTGGCGCTTATTATAGGTGTATTATTTAAACCTGTAAAGTCGCCAAACGATGTTAAGCTAGTAGCAGATAAAGTGTTTGAACCTAATGCTCCATATTTTACCCATAATGAACCTGTATAGCGTGATGCAGCTTGTCCTGTCTCACTTCCAGTTATGTCCGCAGTCAAGTAAGTGCCTGTCACAGAAGCAACAAATGAAGTTACACCACTTTGAGTTACTGTCCAATATCTATTAAGGAAGTTTGTTGATGTTGTATTGTTTGGGTGTTTTGCATTAGTAACAGTTGTTCCATAATAAGCACCTAAGGCATAAGTTCCACTCGTAAAACCAATTGTTATGGGCGAATACTCAGCTGTTCCCGTTGCATCGCCTATAGGCAATAAAAAAGATTCGTTTTTATTAATTAGTTTACGTACTTGACCAGTACTTGTTGCAACAATCATGTTTGAAGCATTCAAGGTTCCAGCTACTGTTAAAGCGTCAACGCCAAATGTTAAGTTATTAGCACCTATGGTAAGTCTACCCGCTGTTAAAGTTAATAGGTTGTTTACAGAAGTATTTGCAGCTAAACTAACACCTGAACTATTATTGATAGTCAAATTATTGAACGTAGAAGCAGGAATAGTTTGACCAGCTGCACCATTATATAATACTGTCCCACTCCAAGTTTTCCCCGTAGGAAAAGGTGTTGCACTTGTATTTTGTGTTTGAATAGTACCATCATTTGAAATTGTAGAAAGTGTTCCCAATAATTGATTTGTAACCATATTCAATGTGCTACCTGAAGCAGTTGACAACGTACCATTAACAGTGAGATTGTTACCAGCAGTTTGTATACCTGAGTTATTACTTATTGTAAGATTATTATAAGTGGGAGTAGCAAAAATTGTTTGACCACCATTTGAAGTGTCATAATTTACAGTACCACCAGTCATTGTTAAAGTCGAAAAGTTAGTTGGAAAATTACTTCCAGTTTGACCTCCAGTAGTTCCTCCCAATAAAAAAGTCCCTGCAATAGTCAATATACCACCAGCGGCTGAACGATTTAATGTAAAGGTGCTTAAATCAAAATTACTCCCAGTATTTATCGTTACATTTCCATCTGGTGCACGGTTTTGATCTAGCGTAAGTGTTTGACCTAAAGTTAAATTTAAAATTATATTTCTTAATCCAGTATTTGACAACTCAGGACCAGTTGTTTTTGAGTTACCTGTATAATTAACATCATATACACCATTTCCTTGAAAAGTGCCAGTAACTGTTCCTTCGCTTCGGTTAATGGTGGATGTAGTGCCCAGTGTAAGATTCGTACTTGTTGCGAAAATACCTGCAACAAGGTCTATAGAGCCTCCATTACCAATAGATTCAGCATTGTTTAATGTAACGGTATTTCCAGTATTATCAATAGTGAGTTTTCCGGTAAGCGTAGCTGGTATTCCATTTCCTGTGTTCTGATTGGCTGTACCATTATAAACATAATTTGCGCCAGCATTATAAGTTCTTGTGCCCGTTACTCGGATATTCCCTGTTGCTCCAATTCCTGATGCAAAACCATCTATAGAACCAATTCTTAATGTTGCTCCTGAACCTAATGTAAAATTGCTGTTTTGAGATCCGCCAGGATCAGTAATCATTCCATTAGAAGTAATACTTAAATCGCCATTATTTGTAAAAACTTCGTTCGTGCTGTTACTATTTAAATTAACAGTACCCTGTATTGAACCATTACATGTGTTTGATAAAGTTATGTTAGCTCTTGTGTTGTTTACATTATTTCCCAATGTAAAAGTTTTTCCAGAAGACACTGAAAAACTATTTGCTACTGTAATAGTTGAAGGATTTCCAGAGCCTGTAAGAATGCAGTTGCCTGATATAGATAAACTGTTTAATGTTATAGTTGGTACAGCAGTAATATTTCCACTTTGATCAGTATTAATTACAATATCATCATTTGCAACAGGTGCACCATTCGTCCAGTTTCCAGCTGTTGTCCAATTACCTCCTGTAGTAGTATTCCATGTAGTTGATTTTGCATTTACACTCCCTATGCTCAATAATATTAGCACAAAAAAAGTAGCAAGCAATTGAAAGCTTGAACTTTTAAACGTAACGATAGTTTTCGTTGTAACTGCTTTTATTCGCTTTATTTTATTTTGAATGGTCATATAGTGTAATAAATTTTCTATCAAGAACATGTTTTTGTAAATCGTATTTGTTTTAATTCATATCTCTTTACAATTTTCATGCCTGTAATATTAACTTGTTGTATAACAAAATAATACCTAATATGTTTAGTTTAGTTTAGCCTTTGATTTCAAGCAAATATATTCGTTATCAAAGAGTATTTCAAAAGACTTTATTTTTAAAACCTCAATTATTAACTTATTTTACTTAAAATCAGATAGTTTAAGTTGTAAAATTCGCTACAAAAATAGTGAATTTTACAACAAAAACAAAATAATAATACACAATTTGCAAATTCATTTTGTAATAGAAACTACAATGTTTTCAAAATACTTCAATTATTGAAGAAAAAATGCTCTTATGTTGGTTGAATTACAATTTTTAATTACCTTTGCATTCCAATAAAAAAACGACTTAGTAGCTCAGTTGGTAGAGCAACAGACTCTTAATCTGTGGGTCGAGGGTTCGAACCCCTCCTGGGT
>JBMOHZ010000010.1:0-18419 GCA_049317585.1 Paludibacter sp. | reverse complement strand
AGGTCGATTTTAATCTGTTTATTGATGATATTGTGTTGTCGTTCAAAGAATTGGCTACAACTAAAAACATCAATCTGACGCTCGAAAATAAAAACAAAAATATTGATACGTGGTTTGACCCAATTTTGGTGGAAAAAGTGTTTTTCAATTTATTATCAAATGCATTTAAACATACTGTCGAAAATGGTCAGGTAAAAATTCAGGTAACAGAAATTCCTGCCAGCAATATTAAAGATTATACAAACGCTATTTTCCCGACAAGTGGAGCAATGTTAATTGAAATTGCTGACAATGGAAATGGAATAGAGAAAAGCGAACTAGAAAAGATTTTTGAGCCATTTTACCAGGCGCACAACCACGAAGGAGCCAATATCTATGGTACAGGAATTGGTTTAAATCTTTGCAAAAGCATTGTTGAGTTGCATTTGGGGAAAATCTGGGCTGAAAGTGAAATTGGAAAAGGATCTACTTTCAAAATTCTTTTCCCGTTGGGTAATGAGCATTTTTCGCCCGACGAATTGTCGAACCTGAAAACAGTGGAGCACGATCGCTCCATAATTGTGGACTTACCCGATAATCAAGTAGAAAGTGCTAAAGGAACAACACTTGAAGAGTTAAAGAAAAAAGAAAATTTCACGGTATTGGTGGTCGAAGATAACGAAGATGTGCGAAGCTATGTGAAATCGCTATTAATCGAAAATTATCGAATTATTGAAGCCGAAGATTGTTTGATCGGTTGTAAAATGGCTGTAGAGTTTGTCCCCGATTTAATTATTAGCGATATTATGACGCCAAACATGAGCGGCATTGAGCTTTGCAATAAATTGAAAAACAACGAAGTAACCGACCATATTCCGATTATTTTACTCACAGCGCTTTCGGGAATTGAGCAGGTAAAAGAAGGGTTGAATTCATTGGCCGACGATTATATTGTAAAACCATTTAATCCCGAATTGTTGCAATTGCGTGTAAATAACCTTATTAGCATTCGTCGTCGCATACGTAATTCGTTCAACAAAAACAGTGTTTATGCCAATATTAACACCGAACTTCCTTCGGCTGAAGATAAATTTATTTCGAAGGTTTTCGATTATATTAAAAAGAATATAGACAATCCAGATTTGCGCATCGACTCGTTCAGTCAGGATGTGGGCATGAGCCGCGTACAGTTTTACCGCAAAATAAAATCGATAACCGGCAAAACCCCAAGTTCGCTGATTCTCGAAATCAGAATGCATGCAGCTTCGGATTTAATCAAAAAAACCGATCTGAATATCAACGAGATAGCTTATCAGGTTGGGTTCAATGACTCATCGTATTTTGGTAAATGTTTCAAAACCTATTACGGTGTTACACCGGGCGAATACAAATAATAACTAATCTTCTATTTACTAGCTCTTAGTATTTCTCTTTTTCCGGCAGGTCCGGGCAAGCGTTCTACTTTGAACCCAACTGCCTGTAGTGCTCTCCGAACAGAGCCTTTTGCGCAATAAGTGGTGAGAATTGCACCTTCGTTACATGCGTTGTATATTTTTTGAAACTGATTTTCAGTCCACATTTCAGGCTGTTTTTCGGGCGAGAATGCATCGAAAAACACTAAGTCATATTTTTTTTCAAATGATACATCCGTGAAATCACATTTTATTTTTTTCAACCAAAAACGTTTACAAATCTCAATTTCTTTTTCCCATTGAGCTTTATGTAATTTTTCAAAAATTGTATTATTTGAAAGTATGGCTGGATAGTTTAGTAGTAATGCAGTTTCAATTTGAACTGGAAACTTCTCCAACGTAGTATAAAATATATCAACTTCAGTTTTATCGGCCTCAATGGCTGTCAAAAATGTATTTAATCCAGTTCCAAAGCCAATTTCAAGTATATGAATGGTTTTTTTAGTACACTTTTTTAACGCAGCATCAATAAATATATGCTTCGACTCCTGAATAGCACCATGTGTTGAGTGATAACTTTCGTCTATTTCAGCTAAATATAGCGTATGTGAACCATCAGTGGTAATAAGTAACTCAGTTTCCAATTGTTTTTTTTTTATTATCATGCAAAGATACTTAATATTTTTAATGAGTTTAATGTTTTTATTTTAATAGTATAGTGTTATTAATGAGACATATATTTTTAAATCTCCAAAATTTTTGAAATTTATTTCGGCAATTAAAGAACATATCTGTATTATATCTGTTGTATTTAGTACACAAACAAACAAGTTTAAATATTTTGGTATAAAATAAATAATATAAATATGAGAAAGACAATCGTTCTATTTGTTTTTTTTCTGAGCGGTTTATTAATATTCGCTCAAAAAGGAATTATAAAAGGCAAAGTTTTTAATGCTAAGAGCAATGAGCCTATTGAATTTGCTAACATTTTGATACAGGGAACACAAATAGGTTCTACATCCGATTTGGATGGTAATTTTATTTTCACTGGAATAAATCCCGGATTTATACGTTTGGTAGTCAGTTCAGTAGGATTCGAAACAACTGTATCGACTGAAATACAAGTACAAGGTAACCAAACTGCGTTTTTAGATATTGCAGTGCCTGAAGCAGCTTATGCTATTCAGGAAGTAACAGTACGTTCTAATCTAAATATTAAACGTATTGAGAGTCCTATCTCAGTGTTGTCAGTTGGGGTTCAAGAAATTGAAAAGAGTGCAGGCGCCAACCGTGATGTATCCAAAGTAATTCAGGCATTGCCAGGCGTAGGTGCTACCGACCCTAATCGCAACGATCTAATTGTGCGAGGTGGCGGACCATCCGAAAACGTTTTTTATCTGGATGGAATTGAGATTCCTATAATTAATCACTTTGCAACTCAAGGTGCTTCGGGTGGTGCTGTAGGCGTGCTAAATCCTGATTTTATTCGCGAAATTAATTTTTATACGGGTGCTTTTCCGGCAAGCAGAACCAATGCACTAAGCTCGGTAATGGAAATTCGCCAGAAAGATGGCAGCAAAGATCGTGTACATACTAAACTTTCAGTAGGTGCATCGGATGCAGCTATAACGGTGGATGGACCATTGAGTAAAAAATCAACTTTTATAGTTTCGGCGCGTCAATCTTACTTGCAGTTTTTATTTAAAGCTATTGGTTTGCCATTTTTGCCAACTTATAACGATTTTCAGCTAAAATATAAATACGAAATTGACAAGAAAAACGAAATTACATTTTTGGGAATTGGTGCTATCGATGATTTAGTACTAAACAAATACGACGATCCGGCTAAACCAGCCACCGAAAGTCAGAAGTATTTACTTTCGTATTTACCTATATATAAACAATGGAATTATACACTAGGTGCGGTGTACAAACATTTTGGCGAAAACCATATCGACAATTGGATTTTGAGTCGTAATATGCTGCGCAACAATAATTTCAAGTTTAAAGATAACGATGAGGTTGCAGCCATTAAAACGCAGGATTATTTGTCGGATGAAGCCGAAAATAAACTTCGTTTTGAGCGTGACTATCCTTATTTGCCCGTAAAACTGAAAGTAGGAGCGGGTGTACGCTATTCTCATTACACAAATAAAACCATGAGAGTGATTTATGGCCTTCCTGACACTTTAAAATATAACACAGGATTAAATCTATTTGGTTATCAGGCTTTTGCTCAGGCTTCGAAAGAATATTTCAACGATCAATTAAAATTATCGGTAGGTTTAAATTTGGTGGCTAACAATTACAACGATAATATGAAAAACCCGTTGAATCAGTTGTCGCCTCGTATTTCGGCTTCGTTTGCAATAAACGATCGTTTTGATATTAATGCAAATATTGGACGATATGCTATGCAACCAGCTTATACAACTATGGGTTACAAAAACTCAAACGATGAATTTGTGAATCGTGAAAACTTGAAGTATATTACATCTAATCAATTTATTGCGGGAATTGAATTTCGTCCACAAGATAAAATGAAACTGACAGTCGAAGGTTTTTACAAACAATATGATAACTACCCAATGTCGGTTCGCGAAGGCATAAGTATTGCTAGTAAAGGTGGTGATTTTGGACAAATTGGTGATGAAGAAATCACATCGACAGGAAAAGGACGCGCGTATGGATTTGAGGTGCTTTATAAAATTATGGAGTGGAAAAACCTCAATATAACCTCTACATACACCTATTTTAGAAGTGAGTTTACCGACAAAAACGGAACTTATCGACCTTCGTCGTGGGATACGCGACATTTGTTTAATTTGATTGGAAGTTATAAATTTGCAAAAAGTTGGAATGTTGCTGGACGCTGGCGTTTTGTTGGTGGTGCACCATACTCGCCTATAGATGAAGCTAAATCCAGTTTAAAGGCAGCTTGGGACATAACCAATCAACCATACATTGATTATTCCCGTTTCAACGAGTCGCGTTTAAGTAATTCGCATCAATTAGATATTCGTATTGATAAAGAGTTTTATTTTAAAAAATGGGTAATGAATTTTTATGTGGATGTTCAAAATGTGTATAATTTCAAATCGCAAGGACGGCCAATTTACACAAATACTGATGCCATTACTGGAAATCCTTTGACTGACCCTTTGGATAACAGTAAATATGTTTTACGCACAATAGACTCGTTTGGCGGTAATTTACTACCCACTATTGGATTGATATTTAAAATATAAAATATAACAAGTAAAATACGTAAAATTTTAAATGGATATTAATATGAGAACAAGAATAATTATTGCATTTTTAGTTGTTACAGGATTTGCAATGGCAGTAAAAAAAGCAAAAACGGAGAATTTCTCGGTTGAGAATTACGGAGTAAAAAACAGCGGCACTTTGCTTCAGATTAAATTTCAGAAAGGACCGGAGCATAACCATCCCCTGTTTGCTATATGGCTAGCCGATGCCGATGGTAAGTATATACAAACGCTATATGCATCCGAAAGTATTGGGAGAGGTTATTTTAAACACAGTTCGCGTACCGCTGGGAAATGGCTTCCAGGTGAAATACAGCGGCCGGCTGCTTTGCCTTATTGGATTTTTCAACGTAACGAGAAAAATGAAAAGGGCGGATTGCTCCCTACAGTTCTCAATCCAGTAGTTGATGCTTATACAGGTGCTACGCCTCAAGTTTCGTTTTTTTTGAATGTAAAAACCGAAAAACCGTTGAATGGGAGTTATAAAATTATGTTTGAATTAAATCAATCGTGGGATTGGAACGAAGCATGGTACAATGCCCGCTTTCAGGGCGAAAAAGAATACCAAACATCCAGTCAGCCTGCTTTGGTTTATTCGGCCGATATTCAATCAACAAAAACAGGTGTTGAAATTCCACTAAAACCCATTGGTCACAGTCATTATTCAGGCAAAGATGGAAGCTTGACAAAAGATTTGAGTACAATTACTACTGCATTGAAAATTGCCAAAAGTATCACTGTAAAAGTGCAATAAAATAGTTATTGTAGCATTTCCTCAATTTTAGCTTTCATTAGAGCGAATTCATTTTCGTTATACAAACGGGTAAGAAGTACAATCTTGCCCGTTTTGTCTATAATCACATTACGAGTAATGCCCGCTTCGCGCTGGGCATATAGGGCAAAAATGTCAGCGTTTGGGTCGAGTCCGATAGGGTAAGTGATTTTGGTGCTTTCTACAAATTTAAGTACCGTTTCCATTGGCTCATCGCGGTCGATGGCTACTAATGCAAACGACGGATTTGCCTTGTTTTTCAGCCAGATGTCGCTTTCGATAAAAGGCATTTCTTTGCGGCAAACACTGCACCAACTGGCTGTAAACTGCAACATGACTACTTTTCCAAGTAAATCTTTTAATTGTATCGTTTTTCCGAAAGTAAGTTTTATGGTAAAATTTGGTGCTTGGTCGCCAACTTTTACCAAATATCCTCTGTCATCAGTGGTCTGTGCTGTAGCCAAAGTAGAACATAAAACTACAAAAGCTATTATTAAGTGTTTCAATTGCATATTCTAATCTATTTGATCCATTATTTTTTCGATGTCTTTATCAATTTCATGGAGCTGTTTTTTGCAAATTTCGAGCAATAATGCTGCTTTTTTTACTTTTTCGGCAACAACATCCATATTCAAATCTTTATCGTTCTCTAATTCCGAAAGTATTTGTTCCAATTCGGTTAGTGCTTCGGTATAAGTTGGTTTTTGTTTTGACATGATTTTTATAATTAGAAAGTGAGATAATAAGAAAGCTTATAAATAATACAAATTTGGCTCTAGATGGCAAACTCCCTCTCCATTCCCGCAAAGCGAAATAAGTCTCCGAGGGTTGGGTGAGGTCGAGATTACTCATCCGAGAAATGCACCAGTACATGTCGATATGAACTAAATATTTTTGATTTTGACACAAATCCAATATAGCGTTTCGAGTTGTCGACCACCGGTAGATTCCATGCACCTGTATCTTCGAAAAGTTGCATGACTTTTTCCATAGGTAAGTTTTGATTGATAGTTGCCGGAGGCGAAATCATAAGTTTTCGAACATTGAAACGTTGATACAATTCGGGTCGGAACATAATATTTCGAACTTCATCGAGCAATAACACTCCTAGCAAAACTTTTGTTTCGGTATCTACAACAGGAAAAATATTTCGGTTCGATTGTGAGATTATCTTCACCAACTCACCGAGTGTCATTTCTGGCGCTAATACGGTTAAATCAGTTTCAATTACATTGTTTGTTTTAAGCAATGTGAGCACTGCTTTGTCTTTGTTGTGCGTAAGCAGTTCACCCTTTTGAGCTAAACGCATGGCATACAAACTATGTGGTTCGAACAAAATAATGGTCAGGTACGAAACGGTGGACACTATCATTAGAGTCATAAACAAATTGTAGCCTCCGGTGAGTTCTGCAATCAGAAAAATACCTGTAAGGGGTGCATGCATTACTCCCGACATTAAACCCGACATGCCCGCCAATGCAAAATTTTCATCAGGCACTTGAAATCCCATAATTTGCAATAAATGAGCCACCACAAATCCGGTTAATGCACCTACAAAAAGCGAAGGAGCAAAAATACCTCCAACACCTCCAGCACCATTTGTGGCAGCTGTGGCAAATATTTTAAAGCCGATAATTAATGCTAAGTAACTCACTATAACCCACGGACTGTTGCCTAAATTCAAAAATAAACTTCTATCGAGTACTGAAAGTGAATTGCCATTCAATAAAGCTCCTATTGTGTCATATCCTTCGCCATATAGAGGTGGAAAAATAAAAATAAGTACGCTGAGCATAATTCCACCAATAGCTAATTTGGAGTATGGATTCCGAAATCGGCGGAAAAACTTTTCGATACGATTCATACCGCGGGTGAAATAAAGCGAAACTAATCCACAAACGATCCCAAGCAGTATTAAAAATGGAATTCTATTTACATCAAATTCTTCTATAATAGTGAATTTGAACATAAACGAACTTCCTGAAAGTATGTATGACATGGCAGTTGCAGTTACCGACGAAATCAAAAGTGGAACTACTGAAGTCAAGGTCATGTCAATCATCAGTACTTCGAGCACAAATACCAAACCTGCAATGGGAGCTTTAAAAATTCCGCCTATGGCGCCAGCAGCACCACAACCTACCAGCAGCATTAATGTTTTCTGGTCGAGTTTAAAAAACTTGCCTAAGTTTGAGCCAATAGCTGAACCAGTAAGCACTATAGGTGCTTCGGCTCCGACCGAACCTCCAAAACCAATGGTTATGCTACTGCCTACCAGCGATGTCCAAATATTGTGAAGTTTTAGAATGCTTTTTCGTTGCGAAATGGCATATAAAATGCGCGTAACACCATGACTAATATCGTCTTTTACAATTTTTCGAACAAAAAGCGAGGTGATTAAAATACCTATTGCGGGAAAAACGAGGTACCAAAAATTCACGTTGTTTCGACTGAAGTTTTCGGTGAGCAAATATTGTATTAAATGAATGGACGATTTGAGAAGAAATGCCGCAAAAGCTGTGAAAACGCCTATGGCCAGACTTAGAATTAACAAAAACTGACGTTGCTTAATGTGAAGCTCACGCCACGCAATCATTTTTTCGTACCACAAAACTCTGTTGATCATAATTTATCCTTAAAAAAACTACTGCAAAGATAAATAAAAAAACAGGTCCAGAAATTTAATTTTCAGTTTTGATGCTAAATTCTTTTCAGACTCCTTTTCCTTTGAATAGGATTTCGATGGTGAGAATCATTATTTGCAAATCGTTGAGCAACGACATGTCTTCCATGTAAATAATATCATAATTTAAGCGTTCTACCATTTTTTCGATAGTATCCGAATAGCCAATTTTTATAGGTCCCCACGACGTTAATCCTGGACGAATTTTATACAATAAACAGTAGTATGGCGCATCTTCAATAATCTGATTTATATAGTATTTACGTTCAGGGCGCGGACCTACTACACTCATTTCACCTTTCAAAATATTCCAGAATTGTGGCAATTCATCAATGCGGTATTTGCGTAGAATTCGTCCAATTTTGGTAACTCTATCGTCGGTAGCGCTACTCAGTTTTGGTGTGCCACTTTCGGCATTTTGATACATGGTTCTGAATTTCAGTATATTGAAGCCTTTTCCATATCTACCAATTCGTTCCTGAAGGTAAAAAACCGGCCCTCTTGAATCCAATTTAATGGCAATGGCAAAGTAGATAAATACAGGAAGCAATAAAACTAACATTACCGTTGAAAAAGCTATATCAAATATACGTTTTGTAGCAATTTGCCAGTTAGGCATGTGAATGTCGGTTAAACTCACGAGTGGATTTAACCCTACACTGCCTATACGTGCACTTCCAGTAAGAATTTCGTGTAGTCGAGGAGTGAATTTAATATCAATATTAAATTTATAAAGTGTATTTATATAGTTGAAAAGTTTGAGTTCGTCAGGGTCGTCGAGTGCAATAATAACCTCTTCGATAGCATTTTGTGTTATCAATTGCTCAATCTGACTGAAATTTCCAATAATTAAATCTTTTGGAACAGAATAGGAGTTATTATCAACCGATACAAATCCGCAAATGGTATTTTTGAGCGAGTTTTTCTCAAGTTCAGAGGCAATTTTACTTGCATTTTTTCCAATTCCAATTATCAAAGTATTTATTGTCCATTTTTTGGTTCTAAACTTATTGTTTACATCCGATATTATTAAAGAGCGGAATAACAATGTTATCGAAAACATTAATATAAATAATACCAATAGCGAATAGTAATAATATTGATACGAAATTACAATATCATCGAGTAATAATACAAAAAAGATAACAATCGAAATAAGAGCAGAGGGAGAAAATGTAGTTAAAATATAACCTGTTTTTGATTGCTGTTCGGGTTTAAGATAAAAGCCTGATAGGTAGTGAAAAAATGCACAAACAAATGGATATACAAATAATATTGATAAAAAGTTATAGTTTGGAATAAATATTTTTACGTTTTCGAAAAGTTGTGCATCATTTACTGTTCGGCGAAAAAGCATAAAAAGCACCCATACTATAAATGCCGAAATTATGTCATAAAGCAAATATTTTAATCGAAGTCTACTTCTATTCATCCTAATCCTATTTTCGAATTATTTTAATTTCGTTTCCAATACCTAATTTTATAATCGAAGGTAGAACTGGCTTAAACTTCTCTTTGGAGCGATATGTTACTTTGTATATTGTGTTTGAAAGCTCATTGTCAGTAACAATAACATCTGGAGTTATACACAGTAATGGTTTACGCATTCTACTACAAAGGTTTGTGGCAAAGGTCTCATTACTAATTCTAAAACCAATATTATTGTTCTTTATAGCTTCAGAAGCCATGTTTTTTATTCCATCGAGAATAATAGTAAGTGGTTTCTCGCTTATTTCAAACAAATCCCACACAATATCAGGAAGCACTTCTACATAACTTTGTATACGTGAAGTGCTATCCACAAGTAAAAACAAATCCCAATTTGAGTGTTTTTCTTTCAAATCAAATAATTTTTTACTGCATGCTTCGTTTGATGTGTCGCAAGCAGTAAGCCAACCAAATTCGGAGTTAAATTGTATAAAACCACCAGCTTGAAGCGATTCAATCGCTTTGGAAATATCAATCCTAAAATCGGGTTTATCAGTTGAATTTATCATGGTATAAAATTGGGAACAAAAATGCTTAATTAATAACGAAAAAATGAATGATTTATTACTCTGATACTTTGTCAATTATTTACTGCAAATATAGTAATTTTTAAATTAACTTTAGTTTTATGTTAATTGTTTGTATTACAATCAGATAAAGTATTATTGATCAAATTGTTGAAAATTTGAAATATTTTTGTACTTTTACATATTAAACATTACTTGTGCTGTTGGGGTTTTTACTATAAATAGAAGAAAAGTAATGCTATTAATAATCTGATGATTAATTTAATTCGGATGATGATTTTCGCTTTCTTAAGTTGACAAAATACAACACAATGATAAACAAATGGATTTTTCAAAATCTGACCGATGAAGAAACGACTAAAATTAAAACACTTGCCGAAGAACTAAATATAAGTACGGTTTTGGCGCATTTACTTGTAAAGCGTGATATAAATACGTTTGAAGAGGCGCGCATTTTTTTTCGTCCCGATTTATCGCAGTTACACGACCCTTTTTTGATGGCCGATATGGACAAAGCAGTTGCTCGCTTGTCAGAGGCTATGGAACTAAATCAAAAAATATTGATTTATGGAGATTACGATGTAGATGGAACTACTTCAGTAGCATTGGTTTATAAATTTTTACAGCAGTTTCATAACAATATTGATTTTTATATCCCCGATAGATACAGTGAAGGATATGGAATTTCGATTCAGGGAATTGATTTTGCTGCTGATAATGGTTTTAAACTAGTAGTGGCTCTTGATTGTGGCATTAAAGCTGTTGAAAAAATAAAATATGCCAATCAAAAAGGCGTCGATTTTATTATTTGCGACCACCATACTCCTGATGCTGAACTTCCGCCTGCCATTGCTGTACTCGATTCGAAACGAAGCGATTGCACTTACCCTTATAAGGAACTTTCGGGCTGTGGAGTAGGTTTTAAACTAATGCAGGCATTTGCTATTAAAAACAATATTGATTTCTCTAATCTGACGCCTTTGCTTGATTTAGTGGCTTTGAGTATTGCTTCGGATATTGTACCTATAACTGGCGAAAACCGAATATTGGCATTTTTTGGATTGAAACAAATCAATACCAATCCGAGTATCGGGCTTAAAAGCATTATTGAAGTGTGCGGTTTGGCTGACAAAGAATTATCAATCAGTGAAATAGTCTTCAGAATTGGTCCAAGAATTAATGCTTCAGGACGTATGAAATTAGCAACCGAAGCCGTACAGCTTATGGTAACAAACGATCCTGTTTTTGCAAAAGAAAAAAGCAGCACCATAAACGATTACAATAACGACCGAAAAGATCTAGATAAAAATATTACCGATGAGGCAATAGCTTTAATTGCTGCCGATGAACGGTATTCAAAACGCAGATCAATTGTAGTACACAAGCCCGATTGGCACAAAGGTGTAATTGGAATTGTGGCTTCGCGTTTGTCCGAGGAGTATTACAAGCCATCCATCGTACTTACTAACTCCAATGGTTTGGCTTCGGGCTCGGCGCGTTCGGTTCCAGGATTCGATATTTATAAAGCTATTGACTCATGCAGGGATTTGCTCGAAAACTTTGGCGGACACATGTATGCAGCGGGATTATCGCTTAAAGAAGAAAATATACCGCTATTTACCGAACGTTTTGAGAAATTTGTTTTCGAAAATATTTTAGAAGAGCAAACTTATCCACAAATTGAAGTTGATGCGCTTCTTTCATTCAGCGATATTACACCCAAGTTTTTCAGGGTTTTAAAGCAGTTTGGACCATTTGGTCCTGGTAATATGAAACCTGTTTTTGTGACCAAAAAAGTTATTGATTATGGCACAAGTCGTTTAGTAGGAAAAGATCAGGAGCATTTAAAATTGGAATTGGTTGATTCGAGTTCTGAAAATGTAATGAATGGGATTGCATTCAGAATGCATACTTTTAACGACCACTTAAAAGCCTTAAATCCTTTGGATATTTGCTATACTATTGAGGAAAATAATTTCAATGGTAATACAAATATCCAATTGATGATTCGAGATATACAGATTGAATAAAGGGTCAAAAGGCAATAACTGTATATGATTAAAAAGCTTTTATTTATTAATCAATGAACAAGTACTTTTTTAAATTTAATAAAACAAAAAAATATATGAAGCTAAATTTAATTAACCTGTTTTTGGTAGGAGTTGTTATGTTATTTGCAACTTCGTGTATCGACGATGATTATTCTAAGCAAATTGAAAAATGGAAATCCGAAAACGATACTTATTTCGTTAATATGAAAGATAGTGCCAATTATCAGGCTTACACTATTCCAACTGAGCAGGGTGGCGGAATTTTCTATTACAAAATTAAAAAGCAAGGTAATACAGAAGGTGAAAGCCCTGCCGAAACGGATAAAGTGACTGTAAATTATAAAGGAATGCTTATTAATGGAAACGTTTTTGATGGCACTTTTAAAGGAGTTGATCCTACACTCGACGCTGCTGCTACGCCTCGCACTTTCACAGTTAATCAGTTAATTCCTGGTTGGGTTTTGAACCTAAAACTAATGAAAGTTGGCGAAATTAGAACCATTGTTTTACCTTATTATTTGGCTTATGGTACAATGAGTGCAGGTTCAATTTTACCTTATTCTACATTGCGTTTCGATATGCAATTAATTTCGATACAAAAAACAATTGTTGAGTAATTTAATTATTGCCAAGTTCCAAAAATTATAATTCTAGATTTTTAGATTATAAGTCGAACCAATAACTCTTAGTGCCATAGTCAGACACTACCACAGTTTTGTTTTCGAAACGGAAATTATTGATGAGTGTGGCAATTTCTTGTCGCAAAACGTCCAATGCATTTTCGGTTAAGTCATTTCGAAAACCCTTATCTGCCATTTCGGCTACTAATTGCATAGAATAAATCCGACTTACAACTTGTCCAAAATCAACTAACTTGCGTTGTGCAAACTGAAAATCTAACTCAAAACTTGTCAAATCGCGCAAACGTTCGAAAATGGAAGGTGTATACGTTTTTAGGAAGTTATAGAATTTTGTTTCTTTGGCATTTTTCATAAGTTTGAGAAATGCATCAGCTATTTGGTGATACAAAATATCATTCGAACCTTCAAAAATTTGGAACGGACGGCTATCCACCGTAGAGCGACCGGCAATATGATTTAAGCGATATCCTTTTCCTCCAACTAATTGTAATAGTGATTGCGACGATTCCTGCATCATATCGGTAGTTACAGTTTTAATAATATTTGCTTCGAGTCCGAGTGGAAATAAGTCATTTTCAATATCAGCCACTTCGCCCGATTTTACACAAAATGCGGAGCAAATAGTGAAATTTGCTTGTAAACGAGCCAAGCGGTTCTGCACCTGATCGTATTCAAACAGGTTTTTATTTCCTACCAAACGAGTTTGCGCATGTGTAATGGCTTCGTCCAACATACGTTGAATAAAGCCCAACCCCATTGCAGGAAATTGAAAGCGACTGCGATGAAGTAAATCCAACAACATTTTTACGCCAGTAGTTTGTGGTATAAGTCTGTTTTGTTCAGGTAATTGTACATCCAAATGGTTTAAGCCATAAGGAATTTGATACAACCCAAGGTTTTCATAATATTCATCAACCGTTATTTGCTGGTTAGGTGCGTTTACGTCGCACATAAACATTTCAACATCGCGCATTAAGCTACCAGTTTCAGTTTTCTGTCGTCCGGTAAGTAGCCAGAATTCGGCCATACCAGTTAGTCCTTGCCAATGTTTTTTGCCTTGTAAATGAAATTTTCCGTCTTTTTCGGTTACGGATGTTTGCATATTGAGTGCATCACTACCAAATCCAGGTTCAGTTATCATTAATCCACCCATGCTTTGATTGTTCAAAAAACGTTTATATACATGAGGTTTAGCTGCATCTTGGCCGTATTTGGTAAATGGTTGTAAAAAAAGTGCATTATTAATTCCCAACGTGAGCGACAATGCAAGCGACTCGTATGATGCTGCGGAGATAAAGGCAATGTTTTGTTTTACATTACCTCCAAAGCCACCGTAAGCACGTGGAATTGTAAGTGCTAAAGGGTTGGTAGACATTAGTTCTGTTAAAACTGGAGCAGGAATACCACGCGTGCTACAAAAAACATCGATTTTTTCATCGCGATGATATGCGCGTTTCATACTGGCTTTAAAATTGTCTAAAAACTGCTGAAAAGTAATATTTGCAAAAGGATGATCAGTCATTGAAAGAATTGTATTTATTATCAAAAAGAATAAACCGGACGTTTTTTTAACGCCGGTTTGCCTTTTAAACAATAAAGTAACGAGATTGTTTTAATATTTCATCAAAATCAATTGGTAAAATGCAATTTAATTTCGACAATACATACCAAACTCTTGCTCCTGAATTGTTTTCAGAATGCAAACCTACTCCCGTTCACGCACCGCAATTAGTGCTGTTTAACAATACATTAGCTTCTGAACTTGAAATTAATTTAATGGATAACAACACTGATACGTTTGCGGCACTTTTGAGTGGTAATATTATTGCTAAGGATGCTGCATATATTGCGCAAGCATACGGTGGTCATCAGTTTGGACATTTTAATATGCTGGGTGATGGCAGAGCTATTCTGCTTGGTGAGCATGTAACTACTTCCGGTTCACGATTTGATATCCAACTAAAAGGTTCAGGCATTACACCTTACTCCCGACGAGGTGATGGACGCGCCACACAAAGCGCCATGTTGCGTGAGTATTTAATTAGCGAAGCCATGTTTGCATTAAATATTCCTACTTCCCGAAGTTTGGCAGTGGTGGCTACAGGCGAAGCTGTTTATAGGGAGCAAGTGCAGCAAGGGGCCATTCTTACTCGTGTTGCTGCAAGTCATATACGAGTAGGTACTTTTGAATATGTAAGTCGTTTTTGTACGCCACAAACGCTTGCTGATTTTACAAATTATGTTGTGAAAAGACATAATCCCGAAATTTTAAACAATGAAAACATTGCAATATCCTTGCTTACTAAAGTAATGGATAAGCAAATTGATTTAATTGTGAACTGGATGCGCGTTGGTTTTATACATGGCGTAATGAATACGGATAATATGACAATTTCGGGCGAAACGATTGACTATGGACCTTGTGCTTTTATCAATGCCTATAATCCCGAAACTGTATATAGTTCTATCGATACGGGTGGAAGGTATGTTTTTGGGAATCAGCCCACAATAGCACTTTGGAACCTTACGCGTTTGGCCGAATGCCTTTTACCACTTATTGATAGCAATACAACTTTGGCAATTAAAAAGGCTGAGGCTGTTTTAAAAACATTTCAACCTATTTTTGAAAATCGATATATGACCATGATGGCTCAAAAAATTGGTATAAAAAATGTGCAAGATAATGATAAAAAAATAGTTGAAAAACTTTTAAATTGGATGTTTATTGATAATGTAGATTACACCAATACTTTTGTGCGGTTAATGTATCCTCATTTTATTACTGCAGATATATATCAAAATTCGGAATTTCTGAATTGGGAAAAGGTGTGGAAAGAGCGTATTGCCGTGGAGGAGAATTGGCAACAAACCATGCAACAAACTAATCCTGTTTACATTCCGCGCAACCATAAAGTGGAAGAAGCACTTCAGCAAGTAACCAAAACTGGTACGATCGATGCTTTTGAAATACTTTTGAAACGACTTTCGACACCATACTCTGCTATAAATCCCGATTTTGAAATGATGGCTCCACCTGCATTTGCCGACGATGCTTGTTACAAAACCTATTGTGGTACCTAATGAAATGTTTTGAGCATTCAACTTTGTGTAATTCTTGTAATCATTCTCTTGCACAACTTTTTGTTTTTATGTACCTTTGCGGCTTAAATTAGCCAATCTCAAAAATCCGTTTCAATTATCATTTCATGGAAAAAATAATTATCCTCGACTTCGGTTCGCAAACAACTCAACTTATTGCTCGCCGTCTACGCGAGTTAAACGAATATTGCGAAATATTGCCTTATAACAAGTTTCCGAACAATACCGAAGAAATTAAAGGGGTAATTTTATCTGGAAGTCCATTTTCGGTGTACGACCCTACAGCTTTTAAAACAGACTTAACCTCAATACGTGGTAAATTTCCTGTTTTGGGTATTTGTTATGGTGCTCAATTTATGGCTTACACTTCGGGAGGCAATGTAGAAGCTGCTGGTTCGCGCGAATATGGTCGTGCAAACTTGACTTTTATTGACGCAAAAGATCCTTTATTTACAAATATACCATCTGGTTCTCAAATTTGGATGTCACACGGCGATTCAATTACAAAAATTCCAAGTTCATTTGTAAAAATTGCTAGTACCGACGATGTGGAATTGGCTGCCTTTAAGGTGGAAGGTGAAAAAACATGGGGAGTTCAATTTCATCCTGAGGTTTTCCATACATTAGATGGTACTCAGTTACTCGAAAACTTTCTTAATATCTGCGAATGTAAACGCGATTGGTCGCCAGCATCGTTTGTAGAGTCCACTGTGGCCGAACTTAAAAAACAATTAGGCAACGACAAAGTGGTTCTAGGTTTATCGGGTGGCGTGGATTCGTCGGTGGCTGCCGTATTACTTAATAAAGCAATTGGTAAAAATCTTACATGTATTTTTGTAGATCATGGTTTGCTTCGCAAAAACGAATTCGAAAACGTAATGAAAGATTACGAACACCTTGGATTGAATGTTATTGGCGTAAATGTAAAAGAGCGTTTTTACAAAGCATTAGCAGGTGTTTCGGATCCTGAACAAAAACGCAAAATTATTGGTAGTGGCTTTATTGATGTATTCGACGAAGAGGCTCATAAAATTGAAGATGTAAAATGGTTGGCACAAGGCACAATATATCCTGATATTATTGAATCACTTTCAATTACGGGTACAGTTATTAAAAGTCATCACAATGTTGGCGGACTACCCGAAAAAATGAATCTGAAATTGTGTGAACCATTGCGACTTTTATTTAAAGATGAAGTTCGTAAAGTAGGAACCGAAATGGGCATGATGCATCATCTTATCAAACGTCAACCATTTCCCGGGCCAGGATTAGCAGTGCGCATTTTGGGTGATATTACAGCCGAAAAAGTACGCATTTTGCAGGAAGCCGACGATATTTTTATAACCGGCCTTCGCGATTGGAATTTATACGATAAAGTGTGGCAAGCCGGAGTTATCCTGCTTCCGGTTCAATCAGTGGGTGTTATGGGCGATGAGCGCACTTACGAAAATGCAGTGGCGCTTCGTGCAGTAACTTCGACCGATGCCATGACAGCCGATTGGGCGCAATTACCGTATGATTTTTTGGCAAAAATGTCGAACGAAATCATTAACAAAGTTAAAGGCGTTAACCGCGTAGTGTACGACATTAGTTCGAAACCACCTGCAACTATTGAGTGGGAATGATTGATACACATTCCCATATTTACGCCGAAGAGTTTGATGTTGACCGCACTGAAACTATTTTACGAGCTAAAGAAGCCGGAATTAGTCACATAATTCTTCCTAATTGTGATAGTGGCACATTGCCTCGTATGTTAGCATTGGAAGCCGAATATCCAAATTATTGCTCGGCAGCAATAGGTCTGCATCCCACAAGCGTGAATACTAATTACCTGAATGAATTAGCCATAGTAAAAACGGAACTTGAACGTCGAAAATATATTGCTGTTGGCGAAATTGGTATTGATCTATATTGGGATAAAACTTTTTTGCCTGAGCAGATTATTGCTTTACAACAACAAATAAAATGGGCATTAGAGTACAATCTACCAGTGATTATTCATGTTCGTGATTCATTTCGCGAAACTATGGATGCACTAAAATCTTACAAAAACACTACATTGACAGGTGTTTTTCATAGTTTTACAGGTACTTTGGAAGAAGCACAGGAAATTATTGATTTCGGTGGTTTTTTGTTGGGAATAAATGGAATTGTGACATTTAAGAACTCTGGATTAGCCTCAGTTATTGAAAAAATCGATTTAAAACATATACTTCTCGAGACAGATTCACCCTACCTTACACCCGTTCCATTTCGTGGTAAGCGAAATGAAAGTGCATACACCCAGCTTGTTGCAAATAAGCTTTCTCAAATCTATAATTGTTCATTAGCAGAAATTGATGCTCAAACAACAAGAAATGCTTTATCATTATTTAAAAGTTTGAAGGTTTAATGTTTGTAATTCAGTTTATTTTTATACTTTTGTAACTCTAAAAAAAGGAGAGATGCTCGAGTGGTTTAAGAGGCACGCTTGGAAAGCGTGTGTGCCCCAA
>JBMOHZ010000009.1:0-19480 GCA_049317585.1 Paludibacter sp. | reverse complement strand
GGTGCTACTGCCGACCACGATGTAATGTGGTTATTCAGTCAGGAAGGTACTACCAGCGATTATGATAATGGATGGGATGGCAGAAAACTGGCAGGAGATGCAGGTACAGCACGCATACAAGCCGTAGAAGGAAATAGCACTTTCCAAATCGATGTAGTTCCAGATATTAACAACACAATCATTTCAGCACGAGCTGGCAAAAACGATACGCAATACAAATTAAAAATTGTAAACGAAAATATGCTTTCGGAGTATAATAGTATTTATTTGCTTGATACAAAAACAAACACGATGGTTGATATAAGTCAAAGTGAAACAGAATATCTTTTTACAATGACAAATACTAGTTCGGAGCCTCGTTTTAAAATTCTTACTTCCGCAGGTATGACAACTGGATTAGCAAATACGAGTGTAAATTACAGTAATGGAAAATTAATTTGTCCAAATTGGGATGATTTGTCTGAAATTAAAGTATTTGATATACGAGGTGTAGAAGTCTCAAATTTAAAAATTTCTGATCTTAATAATAATGCTTTGGATATAGGATTGAACAAAGGTGTTTATATTTTAAAAATTACAACAAAAGAGAATACACAATATTGTACTAAAATTATTGTTGAATAAGGTAATTTTTATATCAATCCAAAAAAAAATCATAGAAAAGAAACAAAATATCAATAAATGCATTACTTTTGACCTCATTATTAAGTACAACTCATCAAAAATATCAGAAGTAATTAATTTATAACTTAAAAAAAAGTCAGTATGAAAACAATTAAATTCGGTTTTTTAACAGCGTTAATCATTTTGTTATCAACTTCATGTGTCGAAAGTTCGAAAAAGTATAAAGCATTGCTTTCCGAACGTGATTCTATTCAATTGAACATGAAAGCGGTACAGGAATCATATAATCAAACAATTGATTTACTTGGTGCTGTCGATTCAGGCTTTAATGCAATAAGCGAGACAGAAAAAAGTTTAAAAATTGAAATGAATGGTATTGAAGGTAATAGTGCAGCACGTAAGTTGGAAATGGCAGCTCGTTTTGAACAACTTAAAACCGTTTTAGCTGATAATAAATCGAAAGTTAGCAAGCTTCAATCTTTATTGGCAGCGTCAGGTAATAAAAATGCAAAATTGGCTGAAACCATTAAACGTTTGGAGGCTGAATTGGTCGAAAAAACAGCATCATTAACTTCGCTTCAGGAGCAATTAACAAAAAAAGATATTCAAATTTCAGAACTTAACACGAGTGTTAATACACTAAACAGCAATGTGAAAAGTTTGAATGATGAAACTACGAAACAGAAAAACACCTTAAAAGAACAGGATGTTGCCTTGAATACAGTATATTACACAATAGCCTCGTCAAAAGCACTTAAAGATGCAGGTATTGTTGCTAGTAATGGTTTATTTCAACCAAAATCAGTTTTAGCAAGTAACTTCAACAAGTCAGCATTCACTTCGGTTGATAAACGTGAACTAAATTCGATACCTACTGCAGCTAAAAAAGTAAAAATCATGTCAAGTCATCCTGCCGACAGTTATTCATTGGATGTAAAAGGCGATAAAATGGTAACAATAACCATCAAAAATGCTGAAAAATTTTGGAGTGTATCCAAGTATTTAGTGGTTCAAAAATAATTATCTAAGGTCAAGCATATTAAAAACAAAAACGAGCCGAAAAGTGATACTTTTCGGCTCGTTTTTGTTTTTATTTAGTAATTCTGTTTTTCCTCTTCGAAATAAGCTTGTGGGTGTGCGCAAGTAGGGCATGCTTTAGGAGCTTCTTTACCTGTGTGTACATGTCCACAATTTCGGCATTGCCATACAATTTCTTCTTCGCGAGTAAATACTGTTCCTGCAACCACTTTTTCGAGTAAACGCAAATAGCGTTTTTCGTGTTGTGCTTCTACAGCAGCTATTTTACGAAAAGTAGCAGCAATTACCGGAAAACCTTCGGCTTCGGCCACATCTGCAAAATGCGGATAGGCATCCGTCCATTCTTCGTTTTCACCTTCGGCTGAGGCTTTTAAGTTTTCGGCTGTTGTACCAACAATTCCCGCAGGATAAGTAGCTGTAATTTCCAACGGACCGCCTTCGAGGTAGCTGAAGAATTTTTTAGCATGTTCCTTTTCTTGTTCAGCAGTTTCTAAAAAAATTGCTGAAATCTGTTCAAAACCTTCTTTTTTAGCTGTTGATGCGAACATGGTGTATCGCATACGTGCTTGGCTTTCGCCTGCAAATGACATCAATAGATGCTTTTCAGTCTGTGTTCCTTTAATACTTTTCATACGGATACTTGTTTATTTAGTTATAATAAAATTAGTTGCCTGTCGTAATGTCTCGTCTTGATTCTTGTATCTTGGCTCTTAATTCTTACAAAGCTTTAAAACTCAAATCCAAACTTTTAACCGAATGAGTCAATGCTCCCACCGAAATATAATCAACGCCACATTCAGCATATTGACGTAATGTATCAAAAGTAATACCACCAGACGATTCCGTTTCAAATTTCCCTGCAATTATTTCAACTGCTTTACGCGTATTTTCAACGCTAAAATTATCGAGCATAATACGGTCAACGCCTCCTATAGCCATAACTTGAGCAAGCTCATCAAAACTACGCACTTCTATCTCAATTTTCAAATTTTTACCTTTTTCTTTGCAGTAGTTTTGTGCACGAAGTATGGCTTTGTCAATTCCACCAGCAAAATCCACATGATTATCTTTTAGCAAAATCATGTCGTACAATCCAATACGATGATTTACACCACCACCAATTTTAACCGCTTCTTTCTCGAGCAAACGCAAGCCAGGAGTTGTTTTGCGAGTATCGAGCACGCGTGTTTTAGTTCCTTCGAGCATTTTTACATACTGACTAGTACGTGTGGCTACACCACTCATGCGTTGCATTACGTTTAGCATCAGTCGCTCCGTTTGCAACAATGATTGTATACGACCTTCAACCACGAAAGCAATGTCGCCCACTTTTACTTGGGCGCCATCTGTTATAAAAATAGTCATTTTTAAATCAGGATCAAAAGCAGTAAAAATCTGCCGAGCCACTTCAACGCCCGCCAAAACACCATTTTCTTTTACTATTAATTGCGATTTTCCTATGGCCGTAGCCGGTATACTAGAGAGGGTTGTGTGGTCGCCATCGCCTATATCTTCGGCAAACCACAACTTGATAAGTTGTTCGAAATTATCAGTCATTGGATGATTCTATTCTGAGTTGTTGTATTAATGGGGTTGTGCCCTGCTTGCGGGTAAGTACATATACACGGAAATTTCCGCCCGAAGTTTTTAATGTTCCAATAGCAAAGTTCGCATTGTCTTTATTTCCTTTGTGTAGTACTTGAAACGAGCTTACTTTATTCGAACGAAAAAAGTCGTTGATTATACCTGAAGCTTGTTGTTTACTAAAAACATCGTTTTTTGCTCCAATTACCAACTCCACGTTTGCACTCAAAAACGAATTAATATCACTGGAATTCCCTTCGTCCAATGCCGAAATTATATCGGACGAAATTTCGTTTGATTGTGCGGCTATATAGTTTGTAGCTGAAAAAACAAAAAGACTAATAAGCAAAATTTTTATTGTTCTCATGACTTAAATTGTTTGTTCTAATGATTTTAATATGCAATTATTCTTGTTAAAGTTGATTATTAATAAAACGAATTTTAAACCGATATTGTTTTTGATTGAAAAAAAAGGCTTTAAATAGAGCTATAAAGCTGATTTTCTCGCTAAAAAATTGCATATTTGCATTCTGTTTGCACTTACGAACTGCAAAAATACAAGAAATATCAGATTTAAACCAATAATTTTGATTTTTTATTTTACAGCAAATAATGAACCAAAGTAAACTAAAGGCTAATATAAGTACATGAAAATAGTGTTTTTAACAGTTGGAAAAACAATTGACTCCCATTTAATTTACCTGCAAGAAGAATACCAAAATAGGTTAAAACACTATGTTCCATTCGAATACACAGTAATTCCTGAACTTAAAAACACCCGAAACATTAGCGAAAGCGAACAAAAAGAAAAAGAAGCTGATTTGATTTTGAAAGCTTTTGACGCAAACGACGAAATAATTTTGTTGGATGAAAATGGCAAGCACTATACTTCGGTTGAGTTTTCGGATTTTATTTCCAAAAAAATGCTTAGTTCCCAAAAACGCATGGTTTTTGTAGTTGGTGGTCCATACGGATTTTCGCAACGAGTTTACAATCGAGCTAATGGTCTGCTTTCACTTTCGAAAATGACTTTTTCGCACCAAATGGTACGTATGATTTTTGCAGAACAATTGTATCGTGCATTTACAATTTTGAGAGGGGAACCTTATCATCATCAATAAAACTTCAATTTTTTTTTATGACAAAAATTAACTCACATCGCATAATATTGTTGGCAATTCTACTCAGTTTTGTTGCAGGATTTGTGTGTGAATTAATGTATCATGCATCTGAACAAAAACCAGTAAATATTGAGCAATTAAGGTCACAGCTAGCTATCAAACAACAAACTGCGCATCAAAACTTAGTCAAACTTAAAAACACAATTATTTATAGTTCAGTAGATTCTCTATATAAATTTCAATTCGACGACAATGATATAAGTTATTATCTCATCAAAAATGGTGAACTAATATATTGGTCAGCTAATTATACCGATTTACCAGATTTACCCCATGACAAATCCTGGACTTGGAATTATTTTACGTCATCCAATGCGCATTGTATAAGCAGTTTCACTACAACAAATGCAGGAACATTGTTTGCAGTTATTCGTATCAAAAACAATTATCCTTTCAAAAACAATCAATTGGTCAATAAATTTGCCAATGGCATTGATGTTGACGAAAATATCGACCTTGTTTTTGGGAAGAAAACGGATAAGTGGGCTGTAACTGATAAATGGAATAATTATCTTTTTACGCTTGTTATTCCAAATCAAGCTATTCTGAATCAGAACATTGGGCTTACTGGGTTTATTTTTCAACTGCTATGTTTTATTTTGATGCTTGTATATTTTGCTGGTTATTCACATTTCTGTACTCCCAAGAAACTGAAATTATCGCAATTTCTTGTTATAGTTTCACTTACGTTTTTGCCACTTGCACTAGCTTTATATTATAAATTTCCACATTTGCTTTTTTACGAAGTACTTTCGTCGGCTTTTGATTATTCCTCCGGAACTTTACTTGCCTCCATCATTCATTTAACGCTCCTTACAGCTTATGTATTAGTTTGTACTTATGTTTTTTATAAGTATGTTGATTTAAATTCTTCAGCACGTATAATCCAAAGATTTATTTTACAATTGATTGCAGGATTGTTTTTTGTGTTGATTTTTTACATTCTGAAAGGACTTGTTCTACATTCGGGCATTTCAATTAACGTTTTATCGTTGCGCGACATAAATATTGGTGTTATTTGGTTGCATTTCCTAATGTTGATTTGGGGTATATCGTTCGCTTTTTTATTGCTTAAAACCCACAATTACAGCTTTAAGTCGGGTAATTTGCGAACCATGTTATTAACCGATATTGTTGTGCTTGCCATATTAGCGACATTATCGGCTATTTTTGAAATTTCAGATTTGAGTAGAATTTCGTTTTTCTATATTTTTTTATATACTGGCTTTTACGTTCGGTATTTTATTCCACGTAATACGAATACTTATTTAATTGCTTCGATTTGGGTATTGTTTTTTACGCTTTTTATTATCGAAAATGCATCGATGATTAGTAAAAAGAAAACCGAAAATAAATATAAAGTACTGGCTGAAAACATATTAATAAATGGAAATGCTGACAATGATCGAGTAGCTGAAATAATGCTAGGTGAGTTGAATAATGACTTTAAACGAGATAAACAAATTGGAAATTTGATTCAAAACAACGATTCGTTAGAGTTATTAAACAACTATCTTACCGAAAATTACTTTCGTGGATTCTGGAACAAATACAATATTCAACTTACAGCTAGTCAACCTAATTCGTTACTTTACGGTCAAAATAAGAATTTGATTTCAAGTTCGGCTGTGCAATTAAACAACACCAATTTCTACTCCTTTACGTCCACTCTCAACGAAGTAGCTTTTATGGGCGTTTTCCCAACTTTGAATGCAAATGGCGATTCAACCTATTTGTTTTTGAGTTTCTCGCCACGTAAAAATTTTAAAAGTTATAGTTTTCCTACTTTTCTAATGTCGTCGGAATCGGATATTCAATCGCGACTGAATATAGCTACAGCACGCTATCATGCCAACAAATTAATTTACAGTGGAGGTAATTTTAAATTCCCAAACGAAAGTAATTTTATTCCCGGCCATTTGCATTTGTTTTACAAATTCACTTCGAACAATATAAATTATTACGTTTACCAACCCGATAAGGATAATTGTGTAGTTATTACCGAATTACATCAGCATCATTTCAGCAATTACCTTATTTATTTTACGTATACATTATTAGCAAATTTAGCAATTATAGTTTTCTTTATATGGCTTTTTAACCGCCGAAATGAACAGTTATTTCCAAAATCAAGTCTCAGCTCCAAATATCAATTTGCTTTTGTAACGCTATTGATAGCCAGTTTTGTGGGCATCTTTTATGTATCGGTTACATTTATAACTTCAAAATATAAAGAACAGCAAATTTCGGAAATAGACAAAAAGAAAAATTATATCCGAAATGCTTTGCAAGAAAAATATTATTGGACTCAAGATATTGCAACTGTAAGCTCACAGGGTTTGAATTTTGACCTTCAAGAGCTTTCGTACATGTATCAAACCGATATCAATGTGTACGACAATTATGGTAGGTTGGTAGGCAGTTCGCAGTCGCTTATTTATAACAAAAACTTAATGGGCCGACAAATTGCACCCGAGCCATACTTTAGGAAAAACAGCAATATCAATCAAGAAGAACGAATTGGCGAGCTACGTTTCATGACAGGCTATACCGATTTTTACAATGGTGATTATCTGCAAATTGGCTATATTTCAATTCCATTGTATGTGAGCACCGAAGAAATTCGCAACGAAATTGAAGATTTTCTTGCTGTAGTTGTACATATTTACCTTATCATTGCGCTGCTTTCGGTTCTTTTGAGTTTTATTATTGGAAAACAACTGTCGGCACCGCTTAAAATGATAGAGAGCAAACTTAAAAAAATGCGCTTTGGGCAACGTAACGAAAAAATTGATTATGAGGTAAATGATGAAATTGGTCAATTGGTAATTCAGTATAACAAAACCATTGCAGAGTTAGAAAAAAGTGCTCAACTACTTGCGCAAACCGAACGCGAATCGGCATGGCGAACCATGGCAAGACAAATTGCCCACGAAATAAACAATCCGCTTACGCCTATGAAGCTCACGCTGCAACAATTGCAACGTACCAAACACCTTAACGATGAGCGATTTGATGAGTATTTCGAAAAATCGACCGTAACACTCGTGGAGCAAATTGATAACTTATCGCGCATTGCAGGGACCTTTTCGAACTTTGCTCGTATGCCTGAGGCGCGTTTTGAGCGGATGGATGTGGCTGCAAAATTGTTTTCAACAACTCAGCTTTTTGTTTCGAATAACGAAGAAATTGATATTAGCTATTCAGGTGATACTCAAAATGTATATGTACATGCCGACCCAGAACAAATGCTGCAAGTATTTAACAACCTATTAAAAAATGCCATTCAGGCTATACCCGCCGACAAAAAAGGAGAAATTAAGGTGTCGCTTCAATGCATTGATAACAAAGCTATTATAACGATATCTGACAACGGAAATGGTATTCCTTTAGAGCTTCAGGATAAAGTATTTATTCCAAACTTCACCACTAAATCTACTGGTATGGGCCTCGGCCTTTACATTACCAAAAATATAATAGAATTAGCTGGCGGAACCATTCATTTCACTACAAACCAAAACGAAGGATCGCAGTTTGAAATTAGTTTAAACAGGGAGGAATAAATAAAAAAATAAACTCACCGCTACGCAGAAGAAACCCTGACCTCAATTTTAATTTACTGAACAAAAAAACATTTTCAACTGTTTAACAGTAAATTAAAACAACAAAAAATAATGAAAATTATTATTATCATATCAGCTATTGCTATTGTAGTAATTCTAATATTTTTAGCACTAACATTTATGTCGGCCAACAAAACTGAAACACAAAAATACGATGTCATTTTAAAAGATAAGGATTTAGAGATCAGATTTTATCCATCAGCAACTATTGCCACAATAGCTTCGAGTGCGAAATCCTATGAAGAACTCTCGAGTTCTGGATTTAGGAAGTTAGCAGGCTATATTTTTGGTGGAAATGAAGCTAAAACTCAAATTTCGATGACTTCGCCAGTTCAAATGGATATTAATGATACAGTTTCGACTATGAGTTTTGTTATGCCTTCGGCTTATAATCAAGCTAACCTACCAAAACCTAACAATCCGGATGTTATAATTAAAGAAACTCCAAATGAATATGTAGCTGCGATACAATTTGGTGGATTTGCTTCTGATAAAGAATTGAAAAAATACGCTGAAAAATTATTCGTAATTTTAAAGGAGAAAGGTTACAAATCAATAGGAAACCCGCGATTTTTAGGTTATAATCCACCTTATCAATTACTTGGCAGAAAAAACGAGATGGTGATTGCAATTGTTTACTGACTCAAACTGCCACATTTAGAAATTTAGGTTTATTTGGCAGACTGTATTGGTATTCAGTAATGCCTTTTCACGGTTTGATTTTTAAAGGTATTATAACCAAAATTGCAGAAAGAAAAATATAGCGGATAATTTTTATAATTACCCGCTATTAATTTCCTTTTATTTCACAAAACTAAGTTTGCTAATTTGTTTGATATTGTTTGTGTCGGAATAATCATATTGATACAATCCGTCTTCAGCAATCATCATAAGGGTATTATCATAAGGAATTAAATCATAACCTTCCATACCCGGAACATGTTTAATTAAATTTGTCAATAAGCTAGATGGAGAGTCTGTAATGCGGAAAATCTTCAAACCATCATCGCACAAAAATAGTTTTCCCGCATCAATTCCTAATCCTTTAGGACTAACCAAAGTTTTGAACGAAACCAATTCTTTTGGGTTTTTTACATCTTTCACATCTACAATAAAAAGCTCGTTGGTATTTTGTCCACAATTATTACCCGAATGCACTGTAACATAGGCCAAATCATTATCAACAACCACAGGGTCGCAACCAAATGCATGCGTAATACTCGACATATATTCGGGCATATATGGGTTTTTAACCGAGTAAATCAACATTCCCGTAGGTGTTCCCATAAACAAATTATCTTTGTAACTGAATATTGTTTCCACATTTCGACCAATATATATACTTTCTTTTACTTTAACTGGGCTTTCGCCAGCCAAATCAAAAATGGTCATATTGTTTTCGAGAACCACATATAACTTATTATCGTACAGTGAGAAACGTGACATTGAACCATTTATACCAGTTGAATTTGCATTTGGTGATGCTGATTCCATCATAACTAATTTATCGTCAAAAAAACCTCCACCCCAGCCCCAATAGGAGCCATGATAATCTTTCATTTCTTCGGTTTTTTCAACAACATTCCAACCTACAATCACACTATCTTTACCTTCAACATAACATTCCTCATAATCAAATCCATATTGGTTAATCATGATTGGAATTGCCTTCGGAAAAATATCAACTAATCGACCTTTGAGAACTGGTGTGGCTGGTGTTGAAATATCGAACCATACCAAATCGACATACGAATCGGCATACAATAGATTATTCCGAATGGAAAGGTCAGCATTACCAAGTAATTCCACAAATCCTACATTTTGAGGGTTTGCCGGATTACGATTATCAATAACATGTATACCTTTGCCCGACTCTGAAATATACAAATAACCCTGATAAAAACATATTTTACCATAGTTCTTTATATCTTCGGCTTTAGTAGTTACTTTTACAGAAGCTCTAAAAGCTGTTTTCGACATAAATACAGGTTCATTAATTTTGTAGGTTATCAATTGTGATTCGCTACTTTCGCACGAAGCAAATGAAATTGCTATAAGTGCAATAATTAGTCCTTTAATTGCTTTCATATTTTTTTTTGTTTTTAAAATTTTAAAATTTATCTACTTTTCCCATTTTTCCGATAAATAAAATTACTCCTGTACTTTTTTCACGAATTACATAAAGGAAAGGTTTATTCACGTTGAAAACTGGTGTAGGTGGTTTTATTGGAATAGAAGTAACTCCTACACCTATAATTGTAACCGCCGCTGCTTCGGTGCCTAGCTCGGTAACTTCAATATTGGTTACATGCTTGATGGAAGAAATTAGTAAATTAGCATCGGCAATTTTAGTGAAATCTGCATAATCCGAAAATGCTAAGTTCATTCCCATATTTTGAAGTGGAGGAATTAGCGAAAGATTGTTTTTATTACTAAAACGGGGCAAGTAAACTTCCACTTCGCTTGTTGGCATATACGAAATAATGGAATTCCATTTCTCTTCAGTTAAACTAGTCAAAACATCGTTTGGAGTTTTACCATCAGCGGGGAGTATGACAGTCATACTAAACGCTTTATTGCCATAAGGCATATCCAAATACTGTGCAAAAGCATCTGATTTGTATCCAAATGTATCCTTTTGATACATCATATTCACTTTCATTGCATTGCCTAGTTCATTCGTAAAATTGGCTTCTTTGGTATTAGCTTTATCAAACTTTTTGCGCCAAATTCCTTTAAAATAAACGGCATTTACCAAATACATAACAATATCGCTAGGTATTTCGGTTAAAACTGTCGGTATCATTTTGTTTGTTTTAGCTGAGCACCAATTGTTTATAGTATCAACTGCCCAAGCTTTCGAAAAATCCATTTCTTTAACATAGGCATTAAAATAATCGGTATTCACTTTCAGAAAATCGGTTTTTACAGGAAATCCTGTTTTGTACCAGAGTGAATTAGCAATGCTCAATTTGGTTGTTGGGTCCATGCTGGGTAATGTTGATTGCATTACCTTGTAGTAATTGTTTATATCTGAAACCGTCATGCCACTCATTTTAAGAGCGGTTTCCATTTCCGTTTTTGTTTGACCGTTGGCACCGTTCCAAGCCATACCCAATGCAACACTAACACTTAATGGCGAAATAAATAGATTGGTTTCTTTTGAATCAGCCATTGTTTTTTTGAATAAATCCAATGCAAATTCATTATCTTGACTAACACGTTTTTGCATCGAAACAGTCAATGTAATTGGTTTAGCATCTTCACCAACAGTAAGCGGTTCTGCATCTTTACAACTAGCTAATAATAGCAGGCTTAATAGCGTGAAAACTAGATTTTTCATTTGTTTAATCATTTAATTATTAACGTATTCCAGTATCAATATTCACATCCAAACTTGTAGTATCACCATCCATTACTTTAACAGTAAGCGGTAAATTGCTGCCTCCAATTCGGTTCAAATTCTTATCTTTAAAATTTATTTTATAATTACCTGCAGGTAACTTTAGTATATAATCACCTGACAATTCAGGATATATATCAGCTATAGAATGAGTCTCTGAACTATTATAAACCGATAATTGCCACGTTTTATAAGTTTGTTCTGTTGGTAAACATCCTGGAAGTGGCGGAATTGTCTCAACCGGACAAAGCGGGCCAATATGAATACTTCCTTTTAATGTACCATTTCCTGATACAAATATTTCGCTACAAGATGTAATTAAAACTACAAAGATTATAATCAAAAAAACTTTATCAATTAATGTTGATTTCATTTTGATTGTAATTAAAATCGATATCTAAAACCTCCTTCAAAACCCACAACAATAGTATTTACAGTTCGGATACTTACAGGTTGGTCGGTATCGAAAAAATAAGAAATTTTTGGTTCGAAATAAACCGATCCATTTTTATAAATTGAATAGGCTCCACCAAACGATCCATTGATTGAATACTGCAAACCAGCAATTTTTTCTTTTACTGTTGTAATTATTGTACTACTGTTGTAATGTTGGTTTTGTTCATAAACCGACCACAGACCCTTTTCAATTGCACCTCCTGCAGTGCTATAAACAGTCCATTTATTCGATTTCATAAAATCGTAGACAAAACGTACTGGAATACCCATATAATGCAAATTAAGGCGTGCATCAACCTGATCACTTTTAAAAATGGAAAGCAAATAGGTATAGTTAATACCCGTTTCGACACTTATATTTTTTGATATTTTACGCCCTACAGCAAAACCTACCGATACGGGTGGCGTATAGGTTTTATCACTAAAACTCTCGGGAGGATAAATATATACATTTGAAGTTTTAGCTTTCACAATGCCTTCATTGTTATTCATTGAGCCCAAAATACTACGAAAATCTGATTGAATTGCTAGTTGACCATTCGTAACACTTGCGTTTGAAGCACTTCCAACCATGGCTATCAACGACCAATCTGAACTTTGTTTTTCTTTAAGCGGATCAGTCCAATCTTCTTGTTTTAATTGCAGTTTTTTATTTTCAAATTTCTCAATCGGCTTTGCTGAATCGGTTTTATTCGTTTTGGTTTCGGTAACTATATTAGCATACACTTGATTATCAAAAACAAAAGTTGAACTGTCTTTTTCAATTATTTTTTTGGTATTTGAAACAATTACAGATTCACTATTGGTATTTGTTTGCAAAACAAAAGGTTCTTCAGTGAGAGTTCTTTCACTTAAAGCATCAATTTTATTCGATTTAATGTTAGCTGATTTGGCAAAAGATGAACTTGTAACAATGCTCGATTTTGGAATTTTAATTTCTGTATTTTTGTAGATAGTATTTATTGGTAATTTTGAACTGTTTTTTGTTATGGTAATTGTTGATTGATTATTAAATGGCTGTAAAACAAAGAGTAATGCAACTGTAGCAGCAATACCAGCTGTTAACCACCAACCAAAAATAATTCGTCTTTTTGGCTTGGCAGCACCAATATTTTGGGCAATGGCATCCCAAACAGCTGGTTCTACTGGCATTTGATGACCTTCGAGCTTTTGCCTCACCAAATCGCTCAATAAGTCAGGTTTGTTATTTTCTATATTGTTGTACATATTCATTTCCAATTAATTTTTCAATATTTTTTTGTAAAATATTGCGAGCTCTCATAAATTGCGACCGCGACGTATTTTCGCTAATCTGAAGTGATTCAGCAATTTCGGCATGCGAATAACCTTCAATTGCATATAAATTAAAAACAGTTCTATAACCGTCGGATAATTGAGCAACACAGTTTAAAAGTTCATCGGCGGTTATTTTATCCAATATTGTTGGTTGATTATCTTCAAACTTTAAATGATGGTCATCCAGTTCCTCGCTCTGTTTGAGAGCACTGTTTTGCCTCAGAAACTCCAACGCTGTGGTTACAAAAATCCTACGAATCCAACCTCCAAAAGCACCAACACCTGTATACGATTCAATTTTAGTAAAAACCTTAATAAAACCATCTTGCAACAAGTCACGCGCCGTTTCGTAATCGCCGGCATAACGCATACAAACGCTCATCATGGTCGATGCGTGTTGTTCATACACAAGTTTTTGTGCCCACGATTCGCCATTTTTGCAGCCTTTAATGATTTCTTGTTCGTCGTATATGCGATTACTTTTCATTCAAGTTCTAGATGATTATTGTTTCAATTATGTTGCATGCCATAATTAAGATTTGCAAAAATACGCAATATTAATAATTATACACTATTCTTTCAAAATTCGAAAAAATTCATAACTTTGTCGTCAAAATAATCAGTTCACTTTTAAAAGTATTATTAAAATGAAAAAACTAACTTGTATCATTATGACTGCATTAATCCTTACAGGATGTGCCAAAAACGATAATCCGTTTTTTGCAGCTTACGAAAACGAATACGGCGCTCCGCCATTCGACAAAATTAAAACAGAGCATTATATGCCCGCTTTTGAAGAAGGTATAAAACAACATCAAGCTGAAATTGACGCTATTGCCGACAATAAAGATGATGCTACATTTGCCAATACCATCGAAGCATTGGATTATAGTGGCGAATTGCTCAATAAAGTTTCGGCAGTATTTTTCAACCTATATTCGTCGAATAGCAACGACGAAATGGAAAAAATAGCCACCGAAGTTTCGCCAAAATTATCTGAACATAACGATAATTTATATTTGAACGAAAAGCTTTTTGCAAAAGTAAAAAAACTGTACGATGCTCGTGCGAGTTTGGGTTTAACACCTGAACAAAATCGTTTACTCGAAGATTATTACAAAAGTTTTATTCGTAGCGGTGCTGCATTAAATCCCCAACAAAAAGAAAAATTACGTGCTATAAACAAAGAACTTGGTTTAGCTGAACTTGATTTTGGCAAAAACGTATTGGCCGAAACCAATGCATATCAAAAAGTTATCGACAAAGAAGCTGACCTTGCTGGTTTACCCGAAGGTGTTCGTCAGGCAGCAACTGAAGCAGCTAAAGAAGCTAAAATGGATGGAAAATGGGTGTTTACGACTCAAAAAGCCAGTTTTATTCCAGTACTTCAATACAGCGAAAACCGCGAATTACGCAAAGAATTGCTTATGGCATACACTCAACGTGCCAACCATGATAATGCAAACGATAACAAAGCAACAATTAATAAAATCATAAAATTACGTGTTCAAAAAGCACAATTACTTGGTTTTGAATCGCCTGCAGCATTTATTTTGGACGACACCATGGCTAAAACACCAAAGGCTGTTTACGATTTTCTGGCTACTGTTTGGACTCCTGCAGTGGCACGTGCCAAACAAGAAGCTGCCGAACTTCAAAAACTGATGGATGCCGAAGGAAAAGGCGAGAAACTCGAAGCTTGGGATTGGTGGTTTTATGCCGAAAAACTACGATTAAAAAAATTCAACCTTAACGAAGAAGAATTACGTCCCTACTTTAAATTGGAAAATGTACGTAAAGGAGTTTTCGATTTAGCGAGCAAATTATATGGTCTGAAGTTTAAAAAACTCGACAAAATGCCAATATATCACCCTGATGTTGAAGTATTTGAAGTAACAGATGCCGATGGTTCGCTGATTGGAGTATTGTATACCGATTATTTTCCACGTGCCAGCAAACGCGCGGGTGCTTGGATGGAAAATATTACCCCACAATATAAAAAAGATGGCAAAAACATCCGTCCAATAATTTGTAATGTTGGTAACTTTACAAAACCTACTGCCGATAAGCCATCTTTATTAAATATGGACGAAGTGGAAACACTTTTTCACGAATTTGGACATGCACTACACGGATTACTCACTCAATGCACCTATCCAGGACAATCCGGAACCAATGTATCGCGCGATTTTGTAGAGTTACCTTCGCAAATTATGGAAAACTGGTGTTTCGAGCCTCAAGTGATGAAAACGTATGCACTGCATTACAAAACAGGCGAAGTGATTCCAGATGCGCTTATTGAAAAAATTCAAAAAGCAAGTACTTTCAATCAAGGCTTTACTATGACCGAATTACTCTCGGCTGCATTACTTGATATGGATTATCATAGTCGCAAAGATACTACTGATTTTGACGTAAATGCATTTGAAAAATCATCGCTCGACCGCATTGGCATGATTCCGGAAATTATTGTACGTTATCGCAGTACCTATTTTAATCATGTGATGAGTGGAGGTTATTCGGCTGGATACTATAGTTACACATGGGCTGAAGTGTTGGATGCTGATGCTTATCAATCCTTTGTTGAAAAGGGTGATATTTACAATCAAGAACGCGCCACTTCATTCCGCAAAAACATTTTGGAAAAAGGCAACTCGGAAGATCCTATGAAACTCTATCGGACCTTCCGTGGCAAAGATCCAAACCCTGATGCTTTATTAATTAAACGTGGCTTGAAATAAGCGATTTAATTAAATATTTTAAAAAGCAGTTATGTTCTTCAACGAACTTAGCTGCTTTTTTTATTGTATTAATTCTGCTTGCCATTTACCATCAACTAATTGTTGTAATTCTTTAAATCCAACTTTTTTTAAATTGAGGTAAGTAAGTTCAAAACCATCAATTACCCGCGAAGGGTAATGACAGTCTGAATTGACGGTTATAGGAATTTGAAGATCGTGAATTAATTGCAATAAATTATTTTCAGGAAAAGTCATTCCTCTCTCTGTGAGTGACTTTGTATTAATTTCAAGTATAAGCCCTTTATTTTTAACCTGTTGTAACGATTCACCCACTAAATTTCGATACCACAAAGCATCGGTATCAAAATCGGTATACTGCGAACCATGTAAGGTAATTTTATCAAAATGCCCCACTATATCGAAGCCTCCAACTTCAATCATACAATTCGAAATATGATAAAAACGTTCAGTTGCTAACCGAATATCACCATCAAACAATTCATTTAATCCTTTGTCAAAATCGGTAAACGGACCATCTATCGACCAATAACTACCATCGGCAAGCTTATCGAGGTAATGAATTGAACCAATGGCATAATCGAGTGTAATAGTTTGAAAAAAAGCACTTTTAGCATTGCTATAACCATGAATATAATCAATTTCGAGTCCGAGAAAAAGCTCAATATAATCTTTGTATTTTTCCTTAAGCCTGTAAAATTCTATTTCGTATTCCGGATAATCTTCGGCATTCATGGTCCAATGTGTATGGAATGGAAGAGGTGCATGCGACGAAAAACCATATTTTCTTACACCTTTAGCTATGGCATATTTTACAAATTCCTCCATTGATGCGCGCCCATCGCAAAACGTATTATGACTGTGATAATTAGTCCAACTCATCATCATAATGTTTTTATTTCTTCCAACACTGCATACACAATAGGGCAGGTGGATGCATTTTGAACCGACAAATTATAAATTTGATAAAACTTTTTGCGGTCGGTATGCGGATATTCGCGGCAAGCCTTAGGACGATTTTCGTATACAGCACAATAGTTATCGGCACCTAAAAACGGACAAGGCATAGTTTTAAAAACCATATCACCGTCTTCGTCAATTTTTAAATAAGTGGCAATAAAATCTACCGCTTTCATTCTCAATGCTTTTGCAAGCTTTTCAACATCCTTATCGGTAATGCGTGGCCCTAATGAACGACAACAATTACCACATTCCAAACAATTAGTTTTATCCGAAATTCGTTGGTGTATAGCATGAATTTTCAAATCAGATGCTTCTATTTTCTTCTTATTTTTTTTGAAAAACTGTATCCATTCACCCTGATTTTTAAGTGCTAAATCAGGCAACAATTTATAATCTATTTTATTATACATCTGTATTTTACTTCATTTTAGGAGTTTGCAAAATTACCAAATTTAGTCCTTATTCACAAATAAAAAGTGATTAATCCGGATAATATTAGTATCTTTGTGCCCGTTAAAAAATTGAACATCTATGAGTTTATTCACCGAAACACTTGCAAAGTACGATACACCTCAGAAATTCAAAGACTTGGGTTTGTATCCGTATTTTCGCCCTATCGAATCGGATCAAGATACGGTAGTTACAATAGCAGGAAAACCTGTATTAATGTTTGGTTCTAACAGTTACCTTGGACTAACAAACCATCCGGTTTTAAAAGAAGGAGCAATCAAAGCGGTTGAAAAATATGGTACTGGTTGTGCTGGATCACGTTTTTTGAATGGAACGTTGGATATTCATCTTGAATTAGAAGCCCGTTTAGCTAAATTAGTTCATAAAGAATCGGCATTGGTTTATGCCACCGGATTTACTGTAAACTCGGGCGTAGTATCATGTATTACAGGTCGCGAAGATTATGTTATTTTTGATGAATACGATCATGCATCCATTTTTGAAGGCAAACGTTTATCGTTTTCGAAACTATTGAAATATCGCCACAACGATATGGATTCGCTTGAGAAAATGCTTCAAAAATGTGACATTGATAAAGTTAAAGTAATTGTTACTGATGGTGTTTTCAGCATGGAAGGCGACATGGCTAAATTACCCGAAATGGTAGCTTTATCAAAAAAATACAATGCGTCCATTATGGTCGACGAAGCACATTCGCTAGGTGTATTTGGTAAAACAGGAGCTGGAATCTGTGAGCATTTTAACGCCTCGCAAGATGTTGATTTAATAATGGGTACCTTCAGTAAATCGTTGGGTACAATTGGTGGTTTTATTGCTGCCGACGATAGCGTTATCAATTTTTTGAAACACAATTCACGTACATTAATTTTCAGTGCCTCAATCACTCCTGCTTCAACTGGGTGCGTACTTGCAGCACTCGATGTAATGGCGGCTGAACCTTGGCGACAAGAAGCGCTTTGGGCTAATACAAACCGAGCTAAGGAAGGATTTTTGAAAGCTGGTTTTGAAATAGGACCAACGCAATCGCCTATTATCCCATTATTTGTACGTGACAATACAAAAACATTTCAGTTGACACGCATGTTGATGGACGATGGTGTATTTGTAAATCCTGTAGTATCACCGGCAGTACCTTCAGAAGACTCGCTTATACGGTATTCGTTAATGGCAACACATACGTTTGATCAGGTAGATGAATCGATTTTTAAAATATCCAAAGCCGCACGCGAACTTGGAATAATTGAATAGTAAACACCTTATTACTAATAATATAAAAAAAATAGAGCCAGTCTTATAAAACAGATTTGTTCTATTTTTTATTTTTAAAACGACATAAAAACTTTAAAAAACCTTACACGCTTTATAAACTTTACAAACTCATTATGATTACAGTTTCAAATTTAGCCATTCAATTTGGCAAAAGAGTTTTATTTTCGGATGTGAATCTTAAATTTACAGCCGGTAATTGCTATGGCGTTATTGGAGCCAATGGAGCAGGCAAATCTACGTTAATTCGTATGCTTAGCGGCGATCTTGACCCTACACGAGGCACCATACAATTTGGTCCGGGCGAGCGACTTTCGGTGTTAAAACAAGACCACTTCGAATTTGATGAATTTACAGTACTTGATACTGTACTGATGGGACATAATGTGCTTTGGAAAGTGAAAGAGGAGAAAGATGCTATATATCTGAAAGAAGATTTTTCGGATGCTGATGGCATACGTGCTTCGGAACTCGAAGATAAATTTTCTGAAATGAATGGCTGGAACGCCGATAGTGATGCCGCTTCGTTACTAAGTGGCCTTGGTATAAAAGAAGACTTACATTACCAACTTATGAGCGAACTAAGTGGCATGGAAAAAGTACGTGTACTATTGGCACGTGCTTTGTTCGGAAAGCCTGACAATTTATTGCTCGATGAACCAACCAACGACCTTGATGTGGATACTGTAATGTGGCTCGAAAACTACTTAGCAAATTATGAAAACACGGTTTTGGTAGTTTCGCACGACCGTCACTTTTTGGATGCCGTAAGCACACATACTTTAGACATTGACTTTGGTAAAGTGTGTAAGTGGA
>JBMOHZ010000008.1:0-20257 GCA_049317585.1 Paludibacter sp. | reverse complement strand
AGAGTGCGACTTTGAGTCGCACTCTTAGTTATTCTTGTAAAATTTAGTAGTTGGGATTATTGTATTAGTTCGTCGAGTTTTGTCAATAATTCTTCGACGGATTTCATTTCTTCGTTTTCAATCTGCCAGCTTTCGGAAGTGATATTTATAATTATTGGAGCTTCTTCTATTACCATATAACCTGCTCGAGCCAGCGCACGCAACGTCCAGTACATGCGGGTTTTATCTCCTTCTACCCATACTTTTTTAGTCATTGGATAGTTCATCGAAAAGTTTCCGTTAGCCGAATTAAAGTAGTACGATTTACTTTGAAAAGCATCGTGAAAATGCCCTTGCAATACCAAATCTTCAGGCACTCCACACTCAATACCATCTGTTTTAGTCATAAGCCAAATACGATCAGCAGCCTGTAACGCCATATCCAATTCATGCGTCGAAATGATAACTGATTTCCCAGTGGTATGAGCTAACTTATGCAGCAACAACATGATTTCAACACGATTAGGTAAATCGAGATGGGCAGTAGGTTCATCAAGCATTATGAGTGGCGTATCCTGCGCCAGCGCTTTTGCTATCATAACTCGCTGACGTTCACCGTCCGAAAGTTCATTTAAAAGATTATTAGCTTTATGTTCCAGATGAACCATTTCAATAGATTCTCGTACTATTTCATTATCAGAATTGGACAAATTGCCCCACCAGTTGCTATATGGCTGACGCCCCATGCGCACAATATCTAAAACCGAAGCATTTTCAATTTCAATCTTATCAGTGAGTACCAAAGCTAATTTTTGTGCTTTCGTATGAATTTTTATTTTAGCAAGTTCGTGGTTATCAATCAACACTTTACCTGCAAGTGGTTTTTGTAAACCCGCCAAGGTTCGAAGCAGTGTAGATTTACCACAACCATTTTGACCAATTAAACACACCAATTCACCAGCCTTTAATACTAAATTAAGGTTGGATTGCACTACGATTTGATTCTTTTTTTTAGAATAACCTATAGCGAGATTGTGTGTATTTAAAATGGAAGACATATAATTAGTTTATAAAGTTAAAAGGTTCATAAAGTTAAAAGGTTCATAAAGTTTGTAAGGTTATAAAGTTCATAAAGTTATTATTTAATTTCTTAATCACCACATCATCACATCATCTTACTTTTTCTTTAAAATAATCCACAATATTATAGGTGCGCCAAATAACGAACTAATTGTATTTATGGGCAATGTGTATGTTGGTATTTGGGAAATTATATCGCAAATCAACAATAATCCGGCTCCACAAAGTATTGTAGCTGGTATCAATATTTTGTGAATTGATGTTTTAAAAAGGCCGCGAGCAATATGCGGAATTGCCACTCCTACAAAAGCTATTGGACCAGTAAATGCTGTAATGCTACCTGCCAATAAACCAGTTGAAAAAATAATTAAAAAACGTGTTTGTATAACCGAAACACCCAAACCTCTGGCGTAATTATCGCCCAATAGCAACACGTCCAACCGCTTATGCAGAAAAACAGCCATCAAAAGTCCAATCAAAACCACGGGTAAAAGCACTTGCATATACGTCCATGTTACAGCACTCAAACTACCGAATGTCCACATAATAAATAGTTTTATGGCGTCGGGATTACTGAAATTTTGCATAACGCTAACTACAGAACCTGCTATTGTTCCAAACATAATACCAACTATTAGGAGCGAAACTGCATTCTGAATTCGAAACGAAACACCTAATACCATAAACAAAACGAGTGCACCACCAATTACGGCAGCCATTATCATTGCCCACCCACTATTCATTAATACGGCAGGCAAAAAACCCGAAGCCATTGTTACCAAGGCTACTCCCAAACTTGCTCCTGAACTTACACCCAGAATATAAGGTTCGGCCAATGGATTACGAAATAGCGTTTGCATCATTAAACCTGCAACAGATAATGCAGCACCTGTAAGCACTGCTGTTAAGGCTTTTGGTAAGCGGAAATTGAGTAAAATTTCGGAATTTATACCATTTCCCTTACCTAAAATCACATCAATTATTTCGCGAAATGAGATATGAATACTCCCCCACGCCAAATCGGTTAGAAAGAGTACTATACTAAGCACAATTAATATAAAAAAAAGAAGTGTATTTCGGCCTTTCATGTATTACTCTAATCTAATTTTTTAGCATACGTCATGTTATAATTTGGCAAAATATCAGGATGTAATATGGCAATAACATCGCTCAACAACAAATCAGGACGAGCCACTGCACTTTCCCAAAAATCGTTGGCGGTGCTAGGCAACAAACGTTTATTGAAATTAAACACTTGTTTATTTTTGAATGGTTTAAACATGGTGTGCTTTTGATCAATGTTCTGTAACTCACTCAACGATTTAAAGTTACAATTAACCCAAACATCGCAAGTTGAAAAATCACGCAGTACTGTTTCAATATTCAATGGCAAGCTACCAGCACTTGTGTCATTACAATAAAAATAATCACCACCTGCATCTGTATACAACTTAGCCATGTAATTTCGTCCCGAAGGCATATACCAAGTACCTCTAAAACTATTTCCAGCCATTACACGGGGTTTTATTTTTGATTGAGCAACCTTGGCTTTAATTGTATTATAATCAGTACTTACTTTCGTAAAAATACTATCTGCTAAATGCTCTTTGTTGTAAAAAGCAGCTACAAACTTAATCCACTCAGCACGTGCAAGTAGTGAGGTTTCCATCCACTCCACATTGAGTATTACAGGTATTCCACCTTGCAAAACTCGTTGCGAATAAGGATCGCTTTGATTATAGCCACTCATCATCACAGCATCGGGCTTTAACTGCATGGTTTTTTCAACATTTACATTAAATGCATCACCAAGGTCAATGATTTTAGAATCCTTAAATTTTTGTTGAATCACAGCATTGTATATTAAATGAGGTGAACAAACACCTGATAATGAATTTAATTCACCTATCAAACTCAAAAATTCGAAATGAGTAACCGATGTTGCCGCTAATGAGCGAATTGGCAAAAGTACTTTTAAACCATCCTCAGGTGTTTTTATTTGTTTATCATTAACCAAATAATACCGGCCATAAACATCTCCTTTTTTCCAAGGACTATAAACCACAACTTCCTTGTATTTAGCATGATAAAAGATATCAAATCCTTCGGCATATTGCAATTGAAGTGAATCTGAAGCAGTATCGGAATATTTATTGGTTTGCTTTGGTGAACACGAAAAAAACAAAAAGACAGTAAAAATGCTACCCCAAACCCCTAATAAGGATATGGAATAATGTTGTTTTATTTTAGAAATTACTGCAAAATTCATTTTTAATTTGGATTGAAGCACAAAGATAGTTTAAAAAGCAAAAAGAGAAAACTGCATTCACAATTTTCTCTTTTTTTTAATTTGTTTGCTTCGAAAAAAGCTTACACGCGTCTTTCTTTGATACGTGCTTTTTTACCTGTAAGAGCACGTAAATAGTACAATTTAGCACGACGTACTTTACCGCGTTTGTTTACAGTAATACTTTCGATAAATGGAGAATCAAGCGGAAAAATACGCTCAACACCAACATTACCTGACATTTTGCGAACTGTAAATCGTTTTTTGTTTTCGTGTCCTACAATTTTGATAACGTCGCCACGATATTCCTGAATACGTTCTTTGCTACCTTCAATAATACGATAAGCAACAGTTACGGTATCACCAGCTTTAAAAGCGGGATGCGATTTTTCTACAAGAAACGCTTGTTCTGCAATTTTAATTAAATCCATTTTATTCTTTTTTTTAGTAATTAATGCGCAATATTCACAGACTTCTCGTTATTCTGCCAGAGATTACGCTAAAATTGGACTGCAAAAGTACTATATTTATCTCAAATAAACAAGAATTTCAGGTAATTTATTATGAACTAATATAAAAAACTAGAATTCAGATCGTTAATTGGAAAAATCTTTTAAGTTTCGTGCGAGTGCATTAATTTATCGGTGTAAGCTAGTAGCACCGCCGACAATAAAAACACTACATGTATTACAATCTGTAAAACAGCATCTTGCATGGTAGTATTACTTATATCGACAAAGGTTTTAAGCAAATGAACACCTGATATACTTACAAGCGAAATTATCAGTTTAATTTTTAGAGTGCCTGCATTAATTTTCAACAACCAATCAGGTTTATCTTCGTGGTTTTCAAAGTCAATCTTACTTACAAATGTCCAATATCCACCTATAAACACAACTACTAATAAATTGATAACCATCGAAATATCAATTAAGCCGAGCACTGCCAACATAATACTATTCTCATTTAGTGTTGAAAAATTAGCAAATAAATGCCAAAGTTGAATCATAAATTTTGCAGCATAAAGCAATGACGCTGCAATTAATCCCAAATAAACAGGCATTTGCAACCAACGACTAAAAAATATAAATTTCTCAATATTCTTTTCTATTTTTCTCATATCATTTTTATATACAAAGTGATAAAAAAATTACTTGACGTATTAATATGAAATTGATAGGATTAAAAGTGCAATCTCACTGCCGCTAAAAGTGTTAATACCTGAAAGCGTTCGCCCCAATTACCTTTTTCGAACAACCATTTACAATCGTTACGGAGTTCTTCATCAACAATCAAATCAATATTATTTTCAAAGTATAACGTAAAGTACATGGATAATTGTTCATTTTGAGCTAACCAATAATCAAAAGGATTCATCCCCGACTTCATTTTTCCACTCAATTTATCAAAAAATTTAAGACTCATGCGCTTATAATACGCTGGCACAAAATACTTTTGACTATTTAATGATTTTAGTGGCGATACTCCTGTTTTTTCCCAAGGATATGCAGCAAACTCTTTGTTTTTCAATGCTATCCAATCGATATATATTTTTTGTTTAAATTTGGCTGCATCCGGAATTGAATAACAATAACTCAAAAAATCAACATCCAAAAATGGAGAAACACTCTGCGAAAATACATCGAAATAATAATTTCCATTCATGGCTCCCATAAAACCACGACCGTAAAACTTATACAATTCTTCGGACTCATAAGTTTGTTGCACTTCCGATATATAATTTTGCGATTTGTGAAGCAGTTTGGATGAATAAACACTGGCCGAAATAGCCGGTTTAATGGTATAAGGTTGTGTTATAAATGAACCGAGTACGGCATCGCCAATTAAGCCTGTGTGGATTAAACCATAATCTTCGAAATTCATGTTTTTGCATGACTTCAAAACATGCGCTGCACCAGAGAAAAGTACCATACCATCGTTATAGGCAACAATTTCGTCGATATTGCGCAGATAATTACCATGATCGAGTGACTGAAACAAAAACTCATGTTGATGGTCGATAGCAATTTTTTTTGCTATTTGTTCGTCGAGGTAATTGGCTTGAGAAAACGTAAAATTTAGTTGCTCCTCATATCCCATTTTATGTGCCATTAGCACCGTCATACGCGAATCGAGCCCGCCACTTAATGTAGCTATATGTTTGTAATTGTATTGTTTATCTTTCTCAAACTCACGCTTTATTGCTTGCCTGAACAAATCATCGACTTGCTTAATTTGATGCGCTTTTGTATCATTATTACGCTCAATATTACGAAGGTGGAAATAATTGGTTATTATTGACTTCTGTTTTTCAAATTTCAAATAACAGCCAGGCATTAAACGCTTTACTCCTTCAATAAAAGTAATTTCGTTCAACATAAAACCACTTGTCAACAACGAATAGGCAGCTTCTTTCAATAAAACTGGCACTAAGTCCGCCGCTTTCATTAACAACGAAATTCTATTTAACTCTGATGCCAAAAACAAATAATTGCTATTTTCGAAAACAAAAATACGTTTTGAACCCGTTTGATTTGTAAAAACTAACCAACTATCAGCTTTTTTGTCAAAAATAAAACCGCTAAATTCGCCACGTAACTGCTTTACAAAGTCATCGCCATATTTCTCATAAAGTGAAATAAGCAAATTAAAAGTTCCATTTTCCTGATGCAGCGAAAGCGGTTCAATTTCAGCCAAATTCAACAAAACACCCTCAATACCAACAATATAATTGTCATTTTGCGTTAATATCGCATCGTCCGAAAATTTGTTATTGGTGAGCTGCTGTACCATGTAGTTAACACCTTCGAACTTACGAGCAATCATTTTTGATTCATGCTCACGGCAAAACGAAAAGGCATTTGAAAAATCAATTTTGCTCTTATTTTTAAAAATTACAGCTGTAAAACCTGACATATTTTATTTACTTTTTATAACATCAAAACCTTCGCCATAAACACCAATAGCCGACGATTGCGAAATAAATGCATTTGGGTCACATTCCTTCACTATACGAAATATACGTAAAGATTCGTTTTTACGAGCAATAACTGTAATTACTTTAACAGGCTCTTTTGAATACCAGCCCATACCGTCGAGAATGGTAACGCCTCTATGAACTTCGGAATTGATGCGTGATGCAATTTCGTCGTAATTTTTGGAAAACACAAAAAATTGAACTGATTGCCTAACTCCATTTATCACCATGTCCACGGTAAGTGTAGTTACAGTAAGAGCAGTTAAACCATACACAACACGCTCAATACTACCAATTTGAAGAAAATACGAAGATGAAACAATTAATACGTCGCAATAAAGCAAAATACGTCCAAGTGTAATATTCCGATATTTATTTACCACTCGTGCAATAATATCTGTTCCACCCGAACTACCATTCGAAAGAAAAACTATACCAATACCAACACCTGAAAGCAATCCACCAACAACACAAGCCATGAAATCTTCATTTTTACCTATAAAAGTACCTACAGGAGCTTGTGGCAAAATTGAAAAAAATAAGGTTAATACACTAACACCATAAATTGTGCGTATACTAAATTTTATGCCCAACGTTTTAATTGCTATTAGCAGCAATACTGCATTAATCGAAAAGAAAGTAACCCAAATAGGTAAACCAGTAGCATAATACACTAGGGAACCAATACCAGTTACGCCGCCACCTGTAATTTGATGTGGCAATAGAAAAGCTTTCCAGGACCCAGCATACAAAAGCAATCCAAATGCAATAAAAATATAGTCTTTTACATTGATTTTATTGCTCAGATTCACACCTTTAATATAAAAACTATCTAACATATTGTATTGTTTTTTTTAGAATCCACAAAGATAACGAAACTTTGATATTAATTGTAATTATTATATGTCAAAAAAGCCCTTTTCCGTAAGGAAAAGGGCTTCTATATTTTCACAAGAAGTTTGTTATGCCAATTTGTTTACAAAAACAGTCAGTTTCGATTTTAAATTCGAAGCTTTGTTTTTGTGAATAATGTTACGTTTTGCCAACTTATCAAGCATTGAGCTTATTTTTGGTAACATTTCAGCTGCTACAGCTTTTTCAGTTGTTGCACGAAGTTTGCGAACTGAATTACGAGCTGTTTTTGCAAAATAACGGTTATGCAATTTGCGTTTTTCAGCTTGACGAATTCTTTTTATTGACGATTTGTGATTTGCCATCTCAAATTTATTTTTTTTTAATTTCTTATTTTTTAGTAGTCCCTAGGGGAGTCGAACCCCTCTTTCCAGGATGAAAACCTGGCGTCCTAACCGATAGACGAAGGGACCTTTATGGTCGTTGCAACAGTGATAATTTTTATCCTCAATTGCGGGTGCAAATATACGGCAGATTTTTTAAATTACAAACACTTTTCATAAAATAATTTCAAATATTTTCTATCCATCTGAATATCTGACAAATATATCCAAAACAAACAGCTTCTATTTACTTTTTGATCTAACATAATGATAGAAAACACCTATTTAAGAAATAAATTCACTCATATATCAATTAAAAAAGACAAAACATTATATCGAAAATGTAGATAAAACGTATATTTGCATCCGATTAAAACAAATTTAAAATGCTTTCGAAAACAAAAGGAATAGTATTACATAGTACCAAATATTCCGATTCTTCATCCATTGTAACTATATATACCGAGTTATATGGACGAAGCTCCTATATGGTAAGGGTATCGAGCAAAAACAAATCGGGAACCAAGCCAGCACTTTTTCAACCCTTAACGCTTATCGAAATCGACGTTTTTCATAATCCTTCGAAAGAAATTCATTCTATTAAAGAAGTCCGAATTGATATACCGTTAATTGGCATCTATACTGATGTTGAAAAAAATGCAATCGCATTATTCATGGCCGAAGTGCTATTCAGAAGTATAAAATTAAGTACGCCCGACGAACAATTATACAATTTCATTTCGCAATCGGTACAAGTATTGGATTGCACGCATGAATTACCAGCAAATTTTCATCTCATTTTCATGCTTAAATTAACTCGTTTTCTAGGTTTTGAGCCAAACATAAGTGAGACAAATAGCACCTATTTTGATTTAATGAATGGCATATCGCTTAGCTCAAGGCCAATTCACACACATTATATAGCAGGCGAACAAGTCTTGATTTTCGAAAAACTATGTTTGTTGGATTATTTTGATATGTCGGGGTTGTCGCTATCGCGCACTCAAAGAACCAACACTTTAAAAGCATTAATTGAGTATTATCGCCTTCACATAAATGGATTTCACGGCCTAAATTCCTTAGCCGTTTTACAAAGTATTTTCGACTAATTTTTTAGATTTTTCGGCTTCAAGTTGTGCTCGGGTTTTACTTTGGGTAACAATATATACTCCTACAAACACAAGAGCCGTAGATATAAGTTGATCGTATCCAAACACATCCAAACCCATGGCAATAGTGGCCAGCGATGCTATAATGGGCTGCGTATAGTTGTACATACTCAGGGTAGTTGGCAACAAAACTTGCTGACCAGCAGCCAGTAACACATACGAAACAAAAGTGGCAAAAAATATAATATATCCAATTTTAGCAACTACAGGCGTTGTAAATATTGCCAAATCAATTTGCGAGACCACCGTATGACAAAATGGATAACTTTGAATAGAAGCAAACAAAAACATCCAACGCATGATTGTAAAAGCTGAATACCTTTTAATCAGATTTTTAAACAAGTTCAAATAAAGTGCAAATGAAACTACCGCCGCAAAAACAATAATATTACCAGTAAAATTGCCTTTGCCAACGTGTACTATATGATCGCCCAAGATAAGAAAAAGTGCACCAGAAGCTCCTAATAGCACACCAAAAGCTTTTTTGAATGTGATTGGTTCTTTAATAATAAGCGCTGCCAGCAGCATACTAATTATGGGCAATGTAGTTACAACAATTGCAGCATCGATAGGCGAAGTTTTGGACAAACCCAGGAAAAATGGAATTTGGTTTGCAGTAAGTGAGAAAAATGCCGCAAAAAACAACAAAACAAGATCTTTGGACGAAACTTTTTCGACTTTAAAAATTAAGGTTGATGCCCAAAAAAGTATTGCGCCACCAAGTAATCTGAAATAAGTAAGCGCAATTGGGTCGATAATTTCAGGCATTAACGACCTAGATATGGGGTTATTTAAACCAAATAAAATATTGGCTGCAAAAATTGCAATATGAGCGTTTCGTTTTTTTTGTTCCATTTGAGCTGCAAAGATAGTAGTAATACTGCTAAAAAAACATTTTCGGAATTAATTTGATTAAAAAAGACATGAAAAGTTCTGAATTACATCTATTTACTTGTTTATATAAATAATTGTTTTTAGCTTTGTAGTCGTTATAACAATTCATTTAAAAATCAGTGCAAACAATACTTTCAACCTTATGAAAATTGATCCAAAAACGCAACGAACTCTTTTTCCTGAAGAATGTTTGTTACGCGAAATTGCTCGTCAGCCTCGCTTATCCATTGGCATACCTAAAGAAGATAAAAATATTGAAACACGACTAGCATTGACGCCCGAAGGAGTTGCAATTGTTACCGAAGAAGGGCACAGTGTTTATATCGAACGTGGAGCAGGCGATCCAATGTCATATTCTGACTTACAATACAGCGAAGCTGGAGCTTTTTTAGTTGATTCGCCAGCCGATGTTTTTTCCGCCGATATAGTATTGAAAATCACCCCTCCTACCTTAAGCGAAATTGAGATGATGCATGACCGATCAAGCGTTTTTTCGATGTTACAGCTCAACCATTTATCGGCCGAAAGTATTGCATTGCTAATGAAAAAGAAAATGAATGCAATAGCTTATGAATTAATTAAGGACGAACAAAAAGCATTTCCGGTGGTAAGTTCTGTTTCCGAAATTGAAGGTAGTACAGCAATAGCAGTAGCAGCCGAATTAATGAGCAACGAACGTGGTGGAAAAGGTCTTTTGTTGGGTGGAGTGGCAGGAATATCGCCAACTGAAGTACTAATTTTAGGTGCAGGCATCACCGGTACAGTTGCTGCTCGTACGGCTTTGGCATTAGGTGCTCAGGTTAAAATTTTTGATCACGATATAAATAAACTTCGTAAAATTCAACATTATCTCGGGCAACAAGTATTTACATCCGTAATTCATCCAGCCGTTTTATTTAAGGCCATTGCCTCGGCCGATGCTGTTATAGGAAATCTGCGTTATATTTATGGTTCCGAAAGGTTTATGGTATCCGAAGAACTTGTTAAAACCATGAAAACGGGTGCCGTAATTATAGACTTAAGTGTGGATCAAGGTGGATGCTTCGAAACATCAAAATGCAAAACGCTTAAAAATCCTACATTCGAAAAACATGGTGTTATTCATTATTGCATCCCCAATATATCGTCGCGCGTTGCACGTACAACCTCCATGGCACTAAGCAATATTTTTGCACCTATGCTGATAAAAATCAGTCATTCAGGCAGTGTAAAACAAGCCATTAGCGAAAGTAATGGTTTCCGTAATGGAGCTTATGTTTTTGGTGGAACGTTAGTAAACCGACTTATTGGTGCACATTACAATATAGCTGCGAACGATATTGGACTATTACTTGCAGGATATTGAACTAGAAAAATAACTCATCGAGCGTATAAACTGTCGATTTACCTGAGGTAGCAACTTGAAGCATGGCTTTGGCTACTTCATCAGCATGTATGGGGCGATATTTACGCATCAAACCCATTTTGTTTAAAAAAAACATAACCGAAATTGCCATTTTTTCCATATTTCGTTTCTGATTTCTTTCGCCATAAAGCTGTCCGGGACGCAAAATATTGATGGTTTGAAAATCTAATTTTTGTACTTTAGCATCGAGCTTTCCTTTCATGTTCAAATAAAAATTACCTGAATTGGCATTGGCACCTGCCGAAGAAACAAGCACATAACTTTTCACGCCATTGCTAGCAGCCATTTTAGCCATTTGATATTGGTAAGTATAATCTACAGCAAATTGATTTGACTTGGAACCCGCTACAGCTAAAGTTGTTCCCAAACACGAAAACAAAATATCGCCTGTAACCAATGCAGCCCAAGAATCAGGCTTGTTAAAATCAACTACATTTTCGGTAAGTTTTGCATGTTTTGCTAGCGAAGCACGACGTACAAAAGCAATAACGCTCGTATAATCAGGCGAATCTAAAAGTTGTTTTAAAAGTGCAGAGCCAACCATTCCTGTGGCTCCAAGTATAATAGCTGTCTTCATTTTCTTAATTTATATTTTTCGCAAGTTTGCAAGGTTTTTTCGACATAATCTACAGTAACTTTGCCTCTAAAACGGCCATATTTTACAACTTCATCGTTATAATATTTTGATTCAGATTTTTTGAGAAGAAAAAACTCAACATGCTCGAACCAAATATCCGGATTTTTACCATATTTTTTGGCCAAAGCACGCGCATCAAGTATGTGAGCCGGCCCCGAATTGTACGAAGCCAAAATAAATTTAATACGTTCCTGCTTATTTTCAATTTTCGAAAAAGTAAGATTTAAACTTTTAATATACTGTACGCCAGCTTCTATATTAAGCTCAGGATCAAAAATATTAGCTCTATTTAATCCAAAATTTGAAGCAGTGCGTGGCATAAGCTGCATCAACCCTGCGGCACCAGCCCACGAAGTTTGCGTTGCGTCAAAACGAGACTCGTGAAACGCAACTGCAGCCAATAATTGCCAATCCCAATTTATTTCAACAGCATATTTTTTAAACAAATGATCGTAAGGCGAAATAGCTCCTTTGGGAATATTAATTTTTTTCTGATTAAAATAGAGGCTATTACGAAAATACTTATAACTAAGATCCGAGATCATTGTTTGAACGTCTTCGCTCCCACTCCATTTTTCAATTGCTTTTTGTAAATTTAATGCTTCTTTACGTATTAACCACCCATTTCGTTGCGAAAATCCAATTTGCAAACGCGTATCAATTTTTCTGTAATATGATTTATACAATCGGGCAAGTTTTACATTAGCCACAGTTGCAGCAATTTTTCCTTCGCCCACCAATTCAATTAACTTTTCTTGATTGATTGAATCGGCTGCTTGTTCAATATTAAACTACAGACCATTTTCATTATTTAAATTTTGTAAGCGCTGCTCCTGAGCTGACCCGCCAACAACAGTAATCGTTTTAGCTTTTAAATCAATGGTGTTGGATATTGTTTTAATATTCAATGGCTGCACAAGCACCATATACGAATCGTCCAATGGGAGTACAAAGTTATATTTCTTTTTGAGCGGTTTTGTTTGTTGAAAATTGTATGCAGCAATGTCTATTTCATTATTATCGAGCATAGTGGTGAGTTCGTTTTCATTTTCCACTTCAACAATTTTGAGGTTAACTTTCAGACTATCAGCTAAGTTTTGAGCCAATTCATAATCAAAACCCATCACCTCATCGCGAAAATTGAAATAAGAAATAGGACCAGCAATAGTTCCTATTCTCAGCGTATCATTTTGTAAAATTGTTTCTAAATCAACATCTTGCATTAGTTCACGATCATTACTATTACTACCAACACATGCTGAAAGCAATACAACAACACATAGCAAGACTTGAAATATGATTTTTTTATAATACATTAATAATCAATTAAATAAACTCAACGTTTTGAGAATTAATAGTTTGCATAGCTTGCAACTTTAAAAAAACCTGAGCTGTAGCCAGTACGTCCTTTTGGCAATAAAGTGCAATGCGGTTAACATTTTTTTCGTTGTAATAAACCGAGGCAACCTGACTGCCATCAATATCATCTTTAGGCGTAGGAATTCCAAAAACGGCTGTAAGTAATTTTAAGGAAGTATAGTTTTTATAATCGCCAAATTTCCACAATTCCAATGTATCGATAAAGTTGATTTCCCATGGTTTTTTGCCTGAGATATTTAAAATGGCAGGTAATGCCACTCCATTAATCAACATCCTACGACAAATATAAGGAATGTCGAACTCTTTTATATTGTGCCCGCAGAGTGTATGGTCCTTTGTAGTACAGAACTTGAAAATTAATTTAGCAAAATCTTCCAAAATCATTTTTTCATCATCACCCGCAAATGATTTTGTTCGGAAACACATTTCGGCACCACGATAATAAATAAAACCAACCGAAATACATACAATTTTACCAAACTCGGCATATATACCAGCACTATTGCTATAAGATTCGGCAGGTGTAGTTTCGTCGGTATATTTTTCGGGCATTCGCTTCTGAATAAGTCGGAATTTATCTTCCCACAAATGCGCTAATTCATCTGTAATTTCATTTAATTCAGCTGTTTGTGGAACCGTTTCGATATCCAAAAACATTATTTTTTGCAAATCGGATGCCGTCATTGTTATTGTTCTTTCAGATTTTTTTCAATATAATTAGTCAAAATTTCGATGGCAATATGATTATTTCCACCCTGAGGTATAATGATATCTGCAAAACGCTTTGTAGGTTCAATAAACTGCACATGCATAGGTTTTACTGTGTTTTCGTAGCGCTCCATTACTTTATTTACCGACCTGCCACGTTCAATAATATCCCTATTTATGACACGAATCAACCTATCGTCGGCATCAGCATCAACAAATACTTTCAAATCCATCATTTTACGCAACTCGGCATTAGTAAGCACCAAAATACCTTCCACAATAATAACATGACACGGTTTTACAGGAATAGTTTCGGAGGCACGTGTACAAGTGAGGTACGAATAAATGGGTTGTTCAATGGTTCTTCCCTTTCGTAATTCCTTTAAGTGCTTGGTTAACAATTCAAACTCGATAGAATCAGGGTGGTCAAAATTCATCTCCAAGCGTTCTTCTAAGGGTAAATGACTGCTATCGCGGTAATACGAATCTTGTGGTAAAATTGCCACTTCACCTGCCGGAAGACGTTCCAGAATTTTTCGAACTACAGTAGTTTTACCTGAGCCGGTTCCACCGGCAATACCAATAATCAACATATATATTTTAATTTTTGAGCGTATAAAAATAAGAATTTATTCGGTAAAAATACAAAAACTGAACATACAAACAAACTACAAAGTGACAAAAAAGCACTACACTGCTAATAATCTGAATGTTATGATTTAAAATTAAATCATATACATTACGCTTTAATTTCAACTGCTAAGCGATATTCAAGCGGAGTAACACCTGTGCGTTTTTTGAAAAATACTGAAAAATACTCCGGATTTTCAAAATTTAGGCTGTACGAAATATTTTTGACTGATTGAGCAGTCGTTGAGAGTAGCAGTTTGGCTTCGTTTAGTTTCAATTCCATAATATATTTGGAAGGCGAAGTACCAGTAAATTCCTTAAATGCACGCCTAAATCCAGAATAGCTAATATGCAATTCTTTAGCAATATCTTCGGCAAATAAACTACTATAAACCGATTCGCGCATCAGCACTTTGGCTTTATTAATTTTGCTAATTAAATCCTCATCCTGAAAATTACGGGTTTTATCGCGATAGTACATTAAACCCAAAATATGCATTACAATACCCGACAAAGCCTGTTGATACCCTGCTCGCTCTTCGTTTGCTATTTCAATAGCTTTCATGTACAAATCAACAATACGCTCATTGAGTCCGATATTAAAAACGGGATGACGATTTAGGAAAAAACCTTCGGTAACAATTTTATCAATAATTTCTCCTTTAAAACCTATCCAATATTCGTTCCAACCCGATTTTTCGATAGGCTTATAGGTATGCCATACACCAGGCATCAAGAAAAACATTTTTCCTTCGGATATGAGCGTTGAATGTTTATCGTTTCCGAATGTGAAAACACCGTTTCCGTTGGTAATATAAAGTAATTGAAATTCATTGAGTATACGCCCCTTATCAACATTAAAAAAATAACCTGCTGGATGAGTTTCGGGGGGATACAATTCATTTTCTTTAATTCTCTGATAACCAACGGTTGTTACAGTCAGACCCCATAAATCATCTTCTTCGTTGGTTACAAGATAGTTAACATTTTTACTCATACAGCATATTTTTTGCAAATATATAAAAAAAGAGGATATCTTCACGAACATCCTCTTTCTTACTTATTAAAAAAACAGTTTTATTACATTGAATTACCAATACCTACAAGAACTACAGATATTATAATTACAGCAATTCCAGCCGTGATAGTCCATTTGGTTTTAGCTGCGACTCCTGTCCATTCTTTGCGATAAATGCCCCACATATTAGCAGTCAAAATAATTGTCGACATGTGTAAAATCCATGAGCTGGCGCCATTTCCAAGTTTGCTTTCGCCCATTCCGTAGAAAAAGAACTGAAGAAACCAGGTTGTACCAGCCAATGCGCTAAACAATATATTTTTTGTAATTGGCGTTGATTTGTTAGTGAAATCGCGGTACGATTTATTCTTCAAACTTAAAATGGTTGTCCAAATAAAATTAGTAGTTAAACCACCCCAAAGTATCACAACAAAAATTACATTATTTTGGTACAAAAACTCCCCTTGATTTGGGTTTAGCGCTTTCCATGCTTCATTTGCAACAGCTGCCATTGGTTTTCCTGCTTCAATTCCAAAATTGAAAAACGAACTTAAGATACCTGAAAAAACAGCAATTATAATACCTTTTACAAGGCTAAATTCGGCGACACTTGCTTTTTGTTGTTCCTTGGTGAGTTCCTTTTCTTTCATCATCCCTGCTCTTCCCGAAATTGCAATCCCAACCACACAAACTACAACACCAAGCAATACTAATTGTCCACCCGGTGTGGCCAACATATCGGTAAAAGTTGTTTTTCCTTCGGTAGGATTAAAGTTGTAATAAATTGATGGAACAATAGCACCAAACGCCGCACAGAAACCCAACACAACTGAATTTCCGAGCGACATACCCAGGTAGCGTACACCTAAACCGTATGTCAGACCACCAATACCCCACAATAATCCAAGAACAAAAGTAATAACCAGAATTTGAGACGATGTAGCTGCAATAATTTCAGCAAAATTTGGGATAGTAAGATATGCTGCAATTGGTGGTACAATTAACCAGGAGAAAAGTCCACCTAAAATCCAGAAACTTTCCCACGCCCAACCTTTTACTTTATTGTATGGCATGTAAAAACTACCGGATGCGAATCCACCAATCGAATGAAAAAGAATTCCTAAAATAGCGTTCATAATATTAATTTAATTGTTTTGTGATTATCGTTTCGAGGTTACATCTTTTTCGTATTGTTGAATATCAGCTATATAATCCTGACCAACAAGAACACCTTTTTTCATACAATAATAATCGTACACAGCGTTCCATGGCAACGACTTAGCTTCTTCGAGCAATGCTAAACGTTCGAAAAACTGACCATTTGATTCAAATTCACGCAATTTTGCCAATGGCTCCAATAACGCTTGCGCAAATGCTTTTTGAGTAGCACGTACACCTACCACATAAGCACCAATACGGTTAATAGAAGCATCAAAATAATCCAATCCTACATGTACTTTATCGATAGCATCGGTACGAACAATTTCCTGTGAAAGCGCTAATAATTCGTCGCTCAATACAACAACGTGGTCGCTATCCCAACGGATACCGCGTGTAACGTGAAGCATAACTTCCGGCAAATATAGTAATAAAGATGATATTTTATCCGAAATTATTTCAGTTGGATGAAAATGTCCTGAATCCAACGTTACGATTACATCGTTTTTAATGCCATAGCCCAAGTAAAATTCGTGCGAACCTACTGTGTAACTTTCAGCCCCGATTCCAAACAATTTACTTTCAATACAGTCTTTCATGTACACGTCGTTTGTTTTGTATTCGAACACTTTATCCAACGAATCTTTCAGGTTCTGACGGTATTTTAACCGATTTACAGTAACATCTTTCGAACCATCCGGAATCCAGATATTGTGCATACATTTTGAACCTAATTGTCGACCCATTTCTTCGGCAATTTTACGGCTGCGAATAACGTGTTCAATCCAAAAGTTACGAATTTCAGGGTCTGGATGCGATAATGTCAATCCGTCAGCCGATTTATCGTGCGAAAAACAAGAGCAGTTGAAGTCAAGTCCGTAACCATTTTTCTTAGCCCAGTCAATCCAAACCTGAAAATGTTTTGGCTCAATTTGATCGCGGTCGGCAAAACCGCCACTAAAATCGCCATAGATAGCATGTACGTTAACACGGTGTTTTCCAGGAATAAGACTTAGTGCTTTTTCGAGGTCTGCCATCACTTCTTTAATATTACGAGCTTTGCCCGGGTAATTTCCTGTAGTTTGAATACCTCCGGTTAGCGTTGCATCAGCTTTTTCGAAACCCGTAACATCGTCGGTTTGCCAGCAATGTAGCGAAATGGGAAGTTTATCTAACTCACTAAGGGCTTTTTCTACATCTACACCTAGTTCGGCGTAACGTGTTTTTGCAATGTCAAATGATTGCTGAATTTGTTGTTCTTTCATTTTTTGATTTTTTTTCGATTTAAGAGCCTTACGTTTCAATAATAATTATTCTACTAATTATCAACAACTTAAAGCATTAAACATTTTATATTTATTGGTTTTAATTATTGTTGAATAATGCATTCACAAAAGTATCTTATATATAGTATTGATAATTAATCAAAATGACATATACACTGTAATTTTTGACAAATCAAAATCTTTAGCACCTTATTAAATGTTAGAAATTGTAGTATTTTTTTAGGTTGCAATGATTTCAATTGTTAAAACTATGCAAAAATGAAATAAAATGCAATTTTCGATAAACAAGTTGAGATTTATACCGTTTATTATTTGTTTTAATCTATATTTTTATATTACTTTACAAATTCTAAGAATAAGATTTCATATTAAAGATAAATAACACATTTAAAAGTAAAAACTGATGAAGATTCACGAGTATCAAGCACGAAATTTATTTCGCCAATACGACATTCCCGTACCTGACGATGTACTGTGCTACACAATTGAAGAAGTAGAAAAAGCAGCACGCGAACTTAACCGAATGGTGGTTGTAAAAGCACAAGTTTTGGTTGGAGGTAGAGGAAAAGCGGGTGGCGTAAAATTAGCCAAAACAGTAGATGAAGCTGTTGCAGCGGGTCAAAAAATTCTAGGAATGGATATTAAAGGCTGTACTGTTGAAAAAGTATTGGTAGCCGATGCTGTAGAAATTAAAAAAGAGTATTATGTGGGTCTAACAATTGATAGAAACACAAAATCGGTTTTATTTATGGCTAGCGCCGAAGGTGGTGTTGAAATTGAAGAGGTAGCCAAAGAAAATCCGGATGCTATACATAAAATACCTATTGACCCTGATTTGGGCATGACCGATTTTATGGCTCGCAAAATTGCATTTAAACTTTTCGACGATATCTCGTTGGTGAAACAAGCCACTGATATTTTCAAAAAAATGTATCAATTATTTATCGATACCGATGCTTCGATTGTTGAAATTAACCCATTGGTAATCACCGACGGAAATGTTTTAAAAGCAATAGACGGTAAAATGAACTTCGACGATAATGCGCTTTATCGCCAAGCATCTATCGAAATAATGAATGAGCCTACTGAAGATGAGAAAAAAGAAATTGCAGCTAAAGAAAGTGGTTTAACTTACATTCGGCTCGATGGAAATATCGGTTGTATGGTAAATGGTGCAGGTTTGGCTATGGCATCGATGGATGTTATTAAGCATTTTGGAGGCGAACCAGCTAACTTCCTTGATATTGGAGGTAGCTCAAGTCCTCAAAAAGTGGTGGACGCCATGAATCTACTTATGTCCGACAAAAATGTAAAAGTAATTATGATTAATATTTTTGGAGGAATTACCCGTTGCGACGATGTGGCTAATGGACTAATAACTGCTCTAAATCAACTGAAAGTGGATATCCCAATTGTAATTAGACTATCTGGTACCAATGCCGAAGAAGGATTGCGCATTATTGCCGAACACAACCTACCTATTGTAGGATCACTCAGCGAAGCCGCTCAAGAAGCCATTCGATTAGTAAAAAGTTTATAACATTACAAACCTTATGAACTAAATAAACATTATAAACTGAAATTAAAATGAGCATATTAATAAATAAAGACACAAAAGTACTGGTTCAAGGCATTACCGGTCGCGATGGAAGCTTTCATACTGGCAAAATGGTGGCTTATGGAACAAAAGTTGTAGCAGGTGTTTCGCCCGGAAAAGGTGGTCAACAAGTACACAATGTACCCGTATTTAACACAGTTGAAGATGCTGTAAATGCCACTGGTGCAACAGTATCGGTTATATTTATACCTGCACCTTATGCAGCCGATGCTATACTCGAAGCTGCCGATGGCGGCATTAAACTTGTCGTTTGTATATCCGAAGGTGTACCTACGCTCGATATGGTAAAAGCAACTGCTTACTTAAAGAAAAAAGGTGTTGAATTAATTGGTGCAAATTGCCCTGGATTAATTACGCCCGAAGAATCGATGATAGGCATTTTACCTGTAAATATTTTCAAAAAAGGCAATGTTGGTCTAATGAGTCGTAGTGGTACGCTTACTTATTTAATGGTAAGTCTGCTTACACAAAATGGTTTAGGCCAAAGTACTTGTGTAGGAATTGGTGGTGACCCTGTATCGGGATTGTATTATCAAGAACTCCTCGAACGATTCGAAAACGACCCTGAAACAGAAGCCATAGTTTTGATAGGTGAGATTGGTGGCGATGCCGAAGAGCGTGCTGCCCAATACATCAAGGAGCATGTTACAAAACCTGTAGTTGCCTTTATTGCTGGTCAAACAGCACCACAAGGAAAACGTATGGGACATGCTGGTGCTATCATTTCAAGTGGAAGTGGTACTGCCGAAGAAAAAATTGCAGCTTTCGAAGCTATAGGAGTTCCAGTAGCTCGCCT
>JBMOHZ010000007.1:0-20549 GCA_049317585.1 Paludibacter sp. | reverse complement strand
GATGCTATACCAAATGAAAAAGATAATTCAAAATGGAATGCACTTAAAACTGGTGCATACAGCAACTATAATAACAATGTGGAAGCTAATTCAATTAAAAAATTTGGACGACTTTATAACCATTATGCAGTAGCAGATAAGCGAAATTTAGCCCCTACAGGCTGGCATGTAGCTTCTGATACTGAATGGTCAACCTTAATTGATTATGTAAACAATAACCTTGGAAGTTCAAATACAATTGCACAGGCATTAACTACCAAAACAGATTGGACTGAATCAAGTGTAGATGGTGCTGTAGGCTGTCTTGATTTAACAACTTACACGTACGTAAACAACTCTTCAGGTTTCAGTGGATTACCTTCGGGAATCCGACATAATTCTGGCTGGTTCAATGCTGTCGGGTCATATTGTTGTTGGTGGACTTCGGTTGCTAAAGACAATAGTTCTGTGTATTTTAGAAGTCTAAGTAATTATTCAACTTATACAGGAAGGAATGTATATGATAAAAATTTTGGATTATCAGTACGATGTGTAAAAGATTAGTTGCGAATAATTTTTCAATCATTAATCAACGTCAAAAATACACAATTATCAAAAAACCATTCTTACTTTGGTAGGAATGGTTTTTAATTTTGTAAAAATTCTATCGTAATGACTCCAACAAACAGACTCTGGACGAGCAGTTTTATAAGTGCATGTATAGGCAACTTTCTGTTGTTTTTTGCCTTCTATTTGCTTGTACCCATATTTCCGCTCTATTTAATCGACGAACATGCAGCTTCAAAATCGCTTATAGGCATATTATTAGCCAGTTATACCATTGCAGCTTTGCTAATTCGGCCCTTTGCAGGTTTTGTGCTCGATATGGTATATCGCAAACCAATCTATTTAGCCGCATTTTTTCTCTTTGTAGTTACTTTTGTGGGTTATCCTTTAGCAAATTCCATTGGCTTATTTTTGTTTTTCAGAGTTTTACATGGTTTTACATTTGGTTTTGTAACTACAGCCGGCAATAGTCTGATTGTGGACGTTACACCTGCCGAACGACGTGGTGAAGGACTTGGATTTTTTGGTGTGGCAAATACAATATCTATGGCCGTGGGGCCTATGACAGGACTTTATCTGCATGATTATTATAGTTACGATGTAATTTTTTATGCAGCTATTGGTGCCGGTTTAGTTGGTTTAATTTTTGCGTCGATGATTAAAGCCGAAAATAAATCGTTGAAAACTTCGCAACCTGTTGCATGGGATAGATTTTTTCTTTTCAAAGGGTTTAATGCGGGTTTTGCACTTTTACTTATGGGCATTCCGTATGGTATGATAGTAACTTATATTGCATTGTACGGTCGCGAAATAGGAATTAAGAGCGGAATAGGCCTGTTTTTTTCGTTTATGGCTGTGGGTTTAACTATTTCGCGATTCTTTAGTGGTCGTTTAGTTGATCAAGGTAAATTGGTTCCTGTTATTACCTGGGGAACTGCACTCAGTTTACTGTCGTTTGTTATACTTGCTACACTAAAATTGATTGACAATAATCTTGTTGTATTAATTATATTCTACATTGTATCGTTACTAATGGGTGTTGGATATGGTTTAATTTTCCCAGCCTATAACACACTTTTTGTAAATCTTGCACCAAATAACCGTAGAGCCACAGCAAGTTCAACTTATATGACTAGTTGGGATATTGGCATCGGCATTGGCTTAGTATCAGGCGGTTGGTTAGCCGACTCACATGGTGGTTTGGCAATGGCTTATTTGGCCGGAGGACTTATTGCAGGTATTTCATTGTTGTTTTTCGCAAAAATGGCTGGTCCACATTTTGACAGAAATAAATTGCGATGAAAGTAAATCATTAACCAAAACAGTTATACTTCTCCCATTGCTTTTTTAAATATCTTCTGAGCTTGACCATAATCTATTTTACCACAAGGCCCCGAAATACATCCACCTTCGCAAGCCATCACTTCGATAAAGTTCCCAGGAGCTTTTCCCTTGGAATATGCCCTGAGTAAACCTACGTTTTTTTTATTTAAATTGGCAACTGAAATTGGTTTTATAGCAACATTAGGATAAAGCGACTGCACTGCTGCGATTACCCCACCAGCACGAGCAAAACCTCGTCCTTCGAGAGGTGCCACATCGCGTTCCTTTGTTTCAACTATTTCAATATCAATTGATAAGCCAGAGAATAATGTTTCAATTTCTTCGAAAGTTAGCATATAATCAATATCGGGATGATCCATTACTTCTTTACGCTTTCCAACACATGGACCTACAAATACAATCTTAGCATCAGGATATTTCTCCCTGGCCATTTCAATTGTATAATACATCGGCGATCCCGTATGCGACACATAAGGTTTCATATCAGGTAAATGTTTGTTTACCAATTCAATATAGGACGGACAGCACGAAGTTGTCATAAATTGTTGACCTTGCTCCAATTTCGCCACCAGCTCCTCTCCTTCCCTACGGGTAGTTTCCATAGCACCATGTGCAACTTCTATGGCTTCAACAAATCCAATTTGTTCAACAGCAGCTGCTATTTGTTCAATAGTATTATTAAATTGCGACATAATGGAAGGTGCCATTATTGCAACTAACTGTTTACCACGTTTTATATCGGACAGAATATCAATAAGTTGTGATATTTCGTAAATGGAGCCAAACGGACATGCATTAATACATTTTCCGCAGTAAATACATTTATCTTCGTCGATATGTTCTATTCCATTTTCATCTTTCTGAATGGCTTTAACAGGGCAAACTTCTTCGCAAGGCACAGGTATGTAAACAATTGAATGATACATACATGCTTCTTTACAAATTCCACAGTTAATACATTTTGAAGGATTTATTAGAGCTTGCCCGTTTTCCAAAACCGAAATTGCATCTTTAGGGCAATTCATTACACAGGAGCGTGCCACACAACCTTTACAAAGATTGGTTACAACATAATTTGCTTTAACACAGGCTGTACAAGCCTCGTCAACAACTGTTAGTATTGATTTCGAAGTATGTTTACGTTGAAGTGCGTTTTTGGCATATACCGAAAGTGGTGTGAGTTCATCCTCTTCTTCGTCGATACGAAAACCTAGAATTGGGAGCATTTTATACTTTAAAACTGCTCTTTCTTTGTGAATACAACAACGCCCTCTGGCTTGTGCATTTTTGGGAGACATTTCGATAGGAATACGGTCAATTTCTTCTAAAAGTCTATTTTCTTTAAACAATGAAATAATTTTCGACATTAAAATGCGTCGAACTATCATAGTGTTGTTTACAAATGCCATAGTTTGTTATTTAGTTTTATTGCGCTGCAAAGATACAACTTTTTGCATTATTAGAGAAATAATTCCGTAATCAGGTGGGTTACTTTGTACAATAATAATTTAAAAAGTCGTTTATATCAGTTCAAAAAATGATATAAACGACTAACAAATAACAATATAACAATTTAAAACTAAAAAAACTTAATGTTGTTCGTTTTTATGACGTTTTATACCTTGAAAAACAAATTCGACAATACTATTTTTGTTTTTTTCAAAACTGTCACTAATATTTTGTCGTATGTAAGGAACTTCTAAACCTTTGATAGCATAAAAAATAATCATAGACGATAAATCCAAATCCATACGTTTAAATACTTTTTTTTCAACACCATCGGCCAATATTTTTCTAAGAATCGTGATTTCTTTTATATCGATTTTTCGACGTGTACGCTCCACTTCATAAATATCATGAAAAAAATCGGCACGTAAAGATCCATTTCGGGTTACAACATCTTTGATGGCATCCAAATGCGTAAGTATATGATTAGTAAGCTTTACATCAGGTTCTTTATCTTCGACTGAAACTTTAGTAAGCCGATCCAAAACAGTTTGTAACTCCCTATCAATTACAGCTTTGTATATTTCCTCCTTGTTATTAAAATAAGTGTAAAGTGTTCTGCGGCCTTTTTTCGAAGCTTCGGCTATATCATTCATTGTAACTTCCTTCTTGCCATGTTGGGCAAAAAGTTCGCGAGCAACTTCGATAAGCATTTTTTTTGTATTCGATATTTTTTTCGACATAGCACGTATATTTACATTTTGTGCAAAATTAGCGAATTGTTTGGTAATTAGCAATGTAAAACCAAGTAAATATTAAAATTTAACCTTAATAATTTGAGTTAGTTTTTTTTTCGAATGATTCTGACCGTCCAAACAGCTATAATTGCCAATAAAATTCGTGGAAAAGTAATCCAAGCGGCTGGCACACCAATGGCTACAAAAAGTAAAGTATCTTCGAGTAATGAATGATTAATGGCAATATGATAGTTCAATAAATCGGCTTCTTCTGCTGCAATCTCACCTCGTTCAACCTCTTCAATCATTACTACTGAACCATATGTTAATCCCACTATCTGAGCTATAAACCATAAAAATGAACTATCAGGCGCTAAACCAATAAATTTCATTACTGGCGAAAATGGTTTTGAGATTGAATCGATAATTTTAAATTCTTTTAAAATATTTTGCAAAATAAGCAGTCCAGTTACTATCAATGTTATTTTGAGAATAAGCCATGCAGCTCCTTGAATCCAGGCAAATAACATTTCAACAAAATTAGTATAAACTATAGCTTTTTCCGAAACAGTATTTATACCTAAATTAGTTGGTAATAACTTATTAAGTACATAAGCAGCTATAAATGAACTGAATAATCGCAATAGAAACATAATAATTGCCGATGATCCCGTTTTTTTCTGTATAGCAGTTTCCACAAACAAATTATGCGAAATGAGACACATTAAAGCCAATATGGTAACTTCGCGCAGGTCAAGCGTCAATGTTGAAATTATGGCAATTGGGGCATATAATGTTAGGAACATGCTCGAAATGAATACAATAGCTGACTCGCCAGGTAAACCAACTACCGAAAATACAGGAGCTAAATACGATGCAATAATGGTTATGATTCCCAAAAATTGCAATACACTTACTAAAAAACTTATAGGTAATATTATTTTGAGCAACCACCAAACTGTTTTAGCAGATTTTGGCAGAGCACTTTTGGAGCTTGTAGAAATACGTTGTAGAGTTGATGACATAAAGTTCGTGTTTTGCGCTACTTGTTTTTATATTTATCTTGGTTCAAATAAAAAAAGAAAGGTTGTCTCACGACAACCCAATCTTAATAATTAACCTTTAAATCTAATACCATGAAAAACACGATACAAAGATACTGTCAATTTTTATGTTGTACAACATATTATGAGTTGAAATTTTGAATTTAACCAAATTTAATATTCAAATTTAGCAATTCAGTTATTTCTCGCGAACCCACACTTGTGTTCTTCCAATCATTCCAAATTTATCAAGTGAACCACGCACATCCAAATTACCTGATTTAGCATCATACGATATGCTGCAACGATACACTTTACCATTATTTGGATCCAAAATAGTACCACCTGCAAGTGAACCCTCCTTTTCAGACATTCCATTTACTACAACCATACCCAATACGGCTTTATCTTTATTTGCACCTTCGCATTCGGTACATTTTTTATCAGGATTTTTAAAAAGTTTTTCAACTTTACCATAATATTTGCCATTGGTGGCTTTAAAAATAAACACAATCGACTTAGTAGAGCCATCTTTATCGTCAATAGTTTTCCAGCGACCTACAATCTTATCGATTTGCGAAAACATTGAAATAGAGATAAATAACACACAAACTAAAGAAATAATTTTTTTGTTCATAATTTTAAAATTTTATAATTTTCAAAGGCAAAGATAATTAAAAATGCACACAATGAAAGGAAACGAGATTAAAAAGTGAATTAATTTAATTACAAAAGCTATAGTTACATATTAGTTCCGACTAAATTAGCGTCTTTAAAAGAATTTAAATTAGAATAAATTGGGTTTTCGGCTTTTTGCTTCTTCAAGACTAAGCAAATTCACTTTTTTAGTTTGTTTATCCCTAAGTAATTGATATTCTGCATCAACTTCGGCCATGTAAGTGGGAAAAGTTTTAGCATTCATCAATTGCGAAACAATAAAAGTATTGATGGATGCATCTTTTACATAAACCACTGGTCCAGAATAGTTAGGTGCAATTTTTACTGCCGTGTGAATCTTAGATGTGGTGGCTCCACCAATCAAAAGTGGAATTTTGAGTCCTGCTTTTTCCATTTCCGAAGCAACATAAGTCATTTCTTCGAGCGATGGTGTTATCAATCCACTTAATCCTACAATATCCACTTTTTCGGCAATAGCTGTTTGAATAATTTTTTCGGTTGGTGTCATTACTCCCAAATCAATCACCTCAAAATTATTACAAGCCAAAACCACTGATACAATATTTTTACCAATATCATGCACATCGCCTTTCACAGTAGCAATCAGGAATTTACCTGCCGACGAACTTTGTCCGGGAACTTTCGTACGTTCAATTTCGGGTTGCAAAATAGCTACTGCTTTTTTCATGGTACGAGCAGTTTTCACCACCTGTGGCAAAAACATTTTGCCTTGTCCAAATAAATCACCCACGATATTCATACCACTCATTAGCGGTTGTTCAATAATTTCGATAGCAAAACTATAAACCTTTAATGCTTCTGCCAAATCTTCTTCCAAAAAATCGCTTATTCCTTTTATCAAAGCATATTCCAATCGGCCTTGCAAATTACGGGAACGCCATTCGTCCACTTTTTCCACTTTTTCGCCTGAAGTTTGATTTTTAACCTTTTCGGCAAGTTCAATCATACGCTCTGTAGCATCATTACGACGGTTCAAAACGATATCTTCCACATGTTTAAGCAATTCTGGTTCAATATCTTCGTATATTTGGAGCATACCCGCGTTTACTATGCCCATATCCATGCCTTCTTTGATAGCATAATACAGAAAAACACTATGAATGGCCTCACGAACTACATTATTTCCACGAAACGAAAATGATAAATTACTTACACCACCACTTACTTTGGCATAAGGTAGGTTTTGTTTTATCCAACGAGTAGCATTTATAAAATCAACGCCATAATTGTTATGTTCCTCAATACCAGTGGCTATTGCGAGCACATTGGGGTCGAAAATAATGTCCTGTGGTGGAAAACCAACTTTATCGACTAATAAACGATAAGCCCGTTCGCAAATTTGCGTTTTGCGTTCAAAACTATCAGCTTGTCCTTTTTCATCAAAAGCCATAACAATTACAGCAGCACCATAAGCACGAATTTTACGCGCTTTATCCAAAAAATCTTCTTCGCCTTCTTTTAAACTAATGGAGTTTACAATACATTTACCTTGTATACATTTCAGACCAGCTTCAATCACTTCCCATTTAGAGGAATCAATCATGATAGGTACACGTGAAATTTCGGGTTCCGAAACCAAGTAATTCAGAAATGTAACCATCTCCTCCTTAGCTTCAAGCATGGCATCGTCCATATTAATGTCGATGACTTGTGCGCCATCTTCTACCTGTTTGCGGGCTATTGTCAATGCTTCTTCGTATTTCTTTTCGTTTATCAAACGTAAAAACATACGTGAACCAGCTACATTACAACGTTCTCCAATATTTGTAAAGAGCGAATTGTTATTAATCACTAAAGCTTCTAAGCCCGAAAGTTCTAAATCAGTTGATGCTTTTTGCTTTTCCCTAACCACTTTTCCTTCAATCAACTTTTGATAAGTAGCAATATGATCTGGCGAAGTTCCACAGCATCCACCAATAATGTTGACCAATTTTTCGTCGAAATACTCTACTATTTGTTCGGCCATGCGTTCGGGTGTTTCGTCGTACTCGCCAAACTGATTTGGTAAACCTGCATTAGGGTAAGCACTTACATAGCAGGATGCTAAACCACTTATTTCGTGCAGATAAGGTTTTAAGTCTTTGGCACCAAATGAACAATTTAATCCAATGGACAATACCTTAGCATGCGATACCGATGCCAGAAATGCCCGAATTGTTTGTCCTGATAGCGTTCGCCCACTTGTGTCGGCTACAGTTACCGAAAGCATAATTTCAACACGCTTACCTGTTGCAGTCATTGCTTCTTCGGCTGCAAACACAGCAGCTTTGGCATTGAGCGTATCAAAAATAGTTTCAATAAGCAAGGCATCGACTCCACCCTCAATCAATGCTATAATCTGTTCTTTGTAAGCCTCCACCAAATTGTCGAAACTTACTGCACGGTAAGCAGGATTATTTACATCGGGCGATATAGATGCCGTTTTGTTAGTTGGACCTACAGCACCTGCTACAAAACGAGGTTTAGTTGGATTCTGAGCAGTAAATTGATCAGCTGCTTTGCGAGCTAATTTAGCAGCTTCGAGATTTAACTCGCGCACCAAGCTACTCATTCCGTAGTCGTCCATCGAAATGGATTGTGAGTTAAATGTATTTGTTTCAATAATATCGGCACCAGCAGCAAGGTATTTACAGTGGATATCGTAAATAATATCAGGCTGCGAAAGTACTAATAAATCGTTATTGCCTTTTTGAAGAATTTCGGTATTTACAAAGCGCGAACCACGATAATCAGCCTCTTGCAATTTGTGGCGCTGTATCATGGTTCCCATTGCACCATCCAATATTAGGATGCGGTTTTCGAGTTGGGATTGTAAAGTCATTTTCAATTATTTGATTTTCGAACTGCAAAGATACTGTAAATGTGGCAACGACCAATAATTGCATTTCATTTTGTGTGAAAATTATTAACTCGTATAACTGAAAAATAAAAAGTTGTATATTTGCAGTTTATATAACAAGTCAATTAAATATGTGTATAATAAATGCAAATTTAGTACAATAAAAAACTTTTCAAATTTTAAATACTCACATGAATATACGACTGAAAGAAATTGAATTTTCTGCCACGTTAGAGGCTTTAACAGTGCAAAACAATGGTATAATTATGATTAACACCATAAATGCGCACTCGTATAATCTGGCTCGTAAGGACAATGAGTTTGCTAAAGCTTTGCTTCAGAGCGATGTATTATTGCCCGATGGCGAAAGTATTGTAAAAGCTACTCGCTTGTTAAGAGGTGATAGTATTAAACGCATTGCAGGCTGGGATTTATTTGAATTTGAAATGATTAAACTGAATTCAGCAGCAAGTTTAGGAAAGAATAAAGTTTTGTTTTTAGGTAGTACAATAGAAGTATTAACTAAGATAAAGGAAAAAGCAGCCAAGCAATATCCACATGTAGCAGTACATACTTACTCACCACCATATAAACCAGAATTTAACGAAGAAGATAACCAAGCCATGATTGATGCTATAAATAATGTCAATCCAGATGTGTTATTTATTGGTATGACTGCTCCCAAACAAGAAAAATGGGCATGGAAATTAGTGAATGGACAATTAATATCTGAAAATCGAAAGTCGAATGAAATTGAAGATATTCTAAATCCTTCTCTCTATAATCAGTTATCCAATACAGTAAATTGTCATATTTGTTGTATTGGTGCTGTTTTCGATTTTTATGCAGGCACTGTAAAGCGCGCGCCATTGTGGTGGCAGCTTAATGGTTTAGAATGGCTTTACAGGTTTCTCAAAGAGCCTACTCGCATGTGGCGAAGATATTTAGTAGGTAATGTGAAGTTTATTTGGTATATTTTGCTTGAAAAAATTTTAAAATAATAAAATAAATTATTTTTCAAAGTAGCATATTTATTTATCCGCACTTGTCAGAAACAAAATCATGCGTTCTACAGCTTTTTCGCAAACAGGGCAAAATGCTTTGGCAGTATTGGTGCGCATCCTACAGTCGTAAGCTGGTCGATACATGCCCTTAGTGAGGTAACCTCCACCTTCAAACACACCAATAGGTAGTTTTTTAGTTTCGTCGGTTACGGGAGTTGGTATGGATGTGCCTTTAGGCAAATCGTTTTTCCACTTGGTATCGAACTGAACTAGCGAAGTAAGATTGGGTTCCCATGGTTCATCCTTCAGGTTGTACATATCATCGAGCACATCAGGTTTATCTTTAAAATACTCATCGCCTAAGCCGGCAAAAGAATGGCCAAATTCATGTACAATTACTTCGCTTTTAGCACGTTTACTATCGGCCGAAGCTAACGCGTAAAAATTATAAATACCACCGCCACCATACGTTGAAGTATTAGCCAATATATAAATAGCATCGTAAGGCACAAGAGCGGCATAATTGCGAATGGCAAACATATTGGGCGAAGTGAGATAACGTGGCTCGTAAAAGGTGTAAAAATGAGCTCCAATAGCTGTATTTTTCCAATTGTTATCCTGCGGTTTGGTAATACCTGAATCCACCGAAATGGCTGCTATAGCATAAATATTGATCTTGGACTTATGACGAATAAATGGTTCGTGGGTAAACAAATTATCGGCTAATTTTTGGGCATCGCTAAAAAACTTATCCTGTAGTTCGGCTGTATATCCTTCGGCAATAATGGCAATATCCACTGCATTATCGGCCGTTGTCGATTTCAAAATTTCTTTTGTTGCTACCGAAATAGGATTTGAACGTTGAATTAATTTATCACTGGGTGCAATAGCAAATTGAATCAAAGTTTCCCAAATGTCGAAACCCGAGCGTTTTTCAATTTTCACCGTCACAGCATTTTTTGGAAATGGAAACTGAATACTTTGCTCAAAACTTTTTGTAATGATTTTGGCTTCGTCGGTTGTTTGCCATTCAAAGTACAAAGAACTAAAGCCGTCCATATAAAGCAATTTACCTGATGCACTGTCGGTTACCTGAAATCGGTATTCACCTAAGTTGAGCGATTGTTCTAATTTGGATTTTCTACCACCCCAGAAAGGTTCTTGCTTTATTCGGGCAATGGAGGCTGAGGTTGTTTTGTTGTTTCCAGCAAAATAAAAATCGACTCTACACGCTTTTTCTGTAAAATATTGTGTAAAGTCGATAGCTTGTACTGTTGAAAAAATAAAAAAGAGAGAAATGCTGATGAAAATGAATTTTCGCATGGGGATTATAAATTTAATTTAGCGCAAATTAAATGAAAATATTTGAAAACTAACGCCCATATTTCAACATTTTTGCTGCTCACGCAGAAAAATCTCTCTTTTTTAAGTGATTACAAATTAATTTTTGGCAACAAAACTTTCATCAGCACTGCCTAATTCAATAATTTTGCGTGTTGTAGAGCTCTTGATCGAAGCATCAGCTAAATCCGAAACCGATTTTGACAAGTTAAAAATTGCCAAGTCCTCTTGACTTACATAGCAACATTTTTTACCAGTTTTATGGCATAATCCTAAATTATGACCCATTTCGTGCGCCAACACATATTTATTATTTTTGTATAACGAACTTACACCTATCACCTTACCGTCCGAAACGCTAACTGCTCTATCTGTTTGTTCGTTGCCATTAGCATCTACTGTAGTTTTTGCATAAAAAAACGGGTGTGAATCAGGAATTACAGTTACCACATTTATAGCAGTGTCGCTCAACGGATTTTGATTAACTACTAACTTAAAATGAATAGAGTAATTTTCTTTTTTACCATTAACAAGCATCTCACAGGTGTTTTTTCCGCTTTTTGAGTTCCATAATTCCGCCGCTTTAGTAAGCGATTTTTCAATTGGAGCTGGTGATATAAAATTTGCTACCAGCGTTACTGTTTTGTTGTGGTGGTTCACAACGATGTCGTTACCAGCCATAAGTTGCATCGAAACTGCCAAGCACATAATAAGTGCAAAAATTGTTGTTTTCATAAAATTTAATTTTTTAAATGGATAATAAGTTGATTTATTATTACGACGATCAATTAAAAATAATATTACATCGATTATCGATATTTTTTTAATTAGACGCAATAAATATAGGGTTTGGATTTACAATGCAAATAAACATATAATATTTCGTATTTCAAAATATATTTATCGTTATTCAATATATTTGTTGTTTTTAACAATAAATCAACATAAATCTATCAGGAATGGATTTGAAAAATTGTTTTGTTCATTTCGGATTTTACTGTACTTTTGTAATAAACTCTATTATTCAATTTATTTATGAGAAAAAATATATTTTTACTTTCCACAATTTTATTCCTTGTTTCGTGTAATCAGTCATCTAAATTTAAAGTGGAAGGTATTGTCGACAATACAAATAATGAAGTAATTATTTTGGAACAAAACGGTTTAATCGAAACCACAGTTATAGATTCAGTGAAACTCGATAACGATGGTAGTTTTAGTTTTAAAGCTCCACGTCCTGAATATCCTGATTTTTATCGTTTACGTATAGGCACCAAAACAATAGATTTTGCAGTAGATTCGTGTGAAGTAATTAGCATAAAAGCGAATTTTAATAATTTTTCGACAGGCTACAATATTCAAGGATCGCAAACCAACAGCGATATTCTAAAGCTAAAAAGCTCATTATCTGCTATTCAGTCAAAAGTGAATACCATTTCGAGCGAAACAAATGCTGAAACTCGTAATGCCAAACTTACCGAAATTGAAACGGATATTGAGGTGCACAAAGCCATGGCTCGTAAACTTATTTTGCAAAATCCACGTTCGTCGGCAGCCTATTTTGCTATCTATCAAAAAATTAATAATTCCTATCTGTTTTCGCCATACGTTAAGTCCGACAAGCCATTTTGTGCAGCTGTAGCAACTTCGTATAATACTTTTATGCCAGAATATATCCGTTCGAAAAACCTATATTCCTTGGTAATGGATGCCATTAAAACCGAACGTAAGGAACAAAATGATGCAGTGTGGCGTAATATGGTTGAGAATTCGTCAACTGGATACATTGACATTGCTTTAAACGATAAAAATGGTAAGGTCCGTAAATTGTCTGAGTTAGAAGGAAAAGTTATTTTAATCGATTTTTCGGCATACGAAATGGAAAATAATGTGCAATATACTTTTGAATTGCGCGATCTGTATAACAAATTTAATAGTCGTGGATTTGAAATTTATCAAATTTCGCTAGACCGTAGTAAGCTTTTGTGGCAGGAATCAGTGGCTAATATTCCATGGGTTTGTGTGCGCGACGAGCAAGGACTTAAAACTCAATATATTTCTTCGTACAATGTACAATCTATACCAACGCTATTCTTAATGGATAGAAAAGGTGTAATTGTAAGCCGAGTAAATGATTTTAAAACTCTTGAAGTTGCAATTGCTAAATTGCTTTGATGAAATGATGTCAAGATGTGATAATTAGAAATTAGAAATGTTTAAATATTAATGAGAGATTTCATCAAACAAAAGGCAATAGAGTTTGGTTTCGATGCTTGTGGCATTGCCGAAGCTTGCTTTTTGGAAGATGATGCTACATTTCTGAAACATTGGTTATCCGAAGGCAATCATGCCGACATGCATTACTTGGAGCGTAATTTCGAAAAACGAACTAATCCACAAGTGCTTGTTCCTGGCACAAAATCAGTTGTGGTAGTGCTACTTAATTATTTTCCCGAAATAACTCAACCTAGCAATGTACCTCGCATAGCACGCTATTCACATTCGGAAGTGGATTATCATGTAGTGATAAAACAAATGCTGGCCGAACTCGAAACAAGCATTACCTCAAAATACGGCGAAAATATTATAAATAAAAAAACGCAGCATAGTTTTGTTGACTCAGCTCCAGTACTCGAGCGCCGTTGGGCACAACGTGCTGGACTTGGTTGGCTAGGCAAACACACACAACTCATTGCTCCTGGCATTGGTTCTTATTGCTTTATTGGTGTATTAATGCTCAATGCCGAAATGGATTATGACACACCCCTACCCGACCGTTGTGGTACTTGTACGCGCTGCGTGGATACTTGTCCAACAAATGCACTGAATGGAAAAAGTTTGGATGCACGACGCTGTATTTCGTATCAAACTATCGAGAATAAGCATTCAGTAGCGAATGAAATTCAATCAAAACTAAGTGGATATGTACTCGGTTGTGATATTTGTGCCGAAGCATGCCCTTGGAACATAAAATGGGCAAAACCAAGCAATAATATAAATTTGAAACCAATTTCAGAAATATATTCGTACCAAAAAGCTGATTGGCAAGAACTAAGCAACGAAAATTTCAATTTACTATTTAAAAAATCGGCCATAAAAAGAGCTGGATACAATAAATTGAAAGAAAATATTGGATTCATAAGTTAAAGTTGAATGATTTATGGTGATTGATAAATATTGAAAGAATATTAAAAATGAGAGTCTGAATTAACTTTTTTGATTGCATAGTGTTTAGAAATAGAACTTTATTAACTTTACAAACTAAAAAATATATGTGGGAAATAAATCCTTTCAAATACAACCGTCGTACAAGTAGCGAAGTAAAAATCGGACAACTTTTATTAGGTGGCAAAAATCCAGTACGTGTACAATCGATGGCTAATACCGACACAAACGACATTCAAGGATCAGTAGATCAAGGCATTCGAATTATTCAAGCAGGCGCCGATTTGGTTCGCTATACAACTCAAGGTATTCGCGAAGCCGAAAGTGCTAAATTGATACACGATGGAATTCGTGAAAAAGGTTTTTCCACTCCTTTAGTGGCCGATATCCATTTTAATGCTAATGCAGCCGATGTGGCAGCTCGCAATGTTGAAAAAGTGCGTATTAACCCTGGAAACTATGTGGGTAGTGTTAAAATTGGCGATAATTCGGACTATACCGACGAAGAATTTGAACGTGAATATCAAAAAATACGCGACCGTTTTATTCCTTTTCTCGAAATTTGCAAAGCTAATAATACAGCCATTCGTATAGGCGTAAATCATGGTTCGTTGAGCGAGCGCATGATGAACCGCTATGGCGATACGCCTCAGGGTATGGTAGCTTCGTGTATGGAGTTTCTAGAGATTTGTCGTGAGCAAAATTTCTACAATGTTGTCATTTCGATGAAAACTTCCAATACAGTAATGATGGTTCATACTGTTCGATTACTGGTACTAGAAATGGAGAAAAATGATTTTCATTTTCCTCTACACTTAGGTGTTACCGAAGCTGGCGATGGAGAAGATGGACGAATTAAATCGGCTGTAGGTATTGGTACATTGCTTTTGGATGGTATTGGCGATACAATCCGTGTATCGTTGAGCGAAGAACCCGAAGCCGAAATACCTGTTGCAAAGCTATTGGTTGAATACTCCGAAGCCCGCAACTTAGCACCCGAAATTAATACAAAATACAACGAAGCCATTATCAAATACGAATATACGCGCAGGCAAACACATACAGTTGGTAAAATTGGAGGCGAAAACGTTCCTGTGGTAGTATCGCATGCCGATGGTGGATTTGTTACCGTACCCGACTTTTTGCTTTTTGACAACAAAGTTAAAAGTACAAGTGGCGAGGAATTTACAGTTTATAATGCATCACAACTTGCTGAATTATTGGCCGATAAAACATCGATACGTTTTATAAAACTATGCTACTCAGAAATAAACGATGAAATAAATACCGTTTTAAAGTCGAATTTAAACATAGTAATTTTACTCGATGCTTGTTATATAAATAGTGTATCTGAAATGCGTGCATTTTTTCAAGCATTAATAGCAACTGATTGTAAAACACCAGTTATATTGTGTAAAACCTATCGCGAAACATATTTAGAGGATTTACAAATAAAAGCTGCATCGGATTTTGGCGCTTTGTTTATTGATGGGTATGGCGATGGTATATTTTTACAAAACAAAGGTGAAATTACAGTTGAACAAATCACTTCAGTGGCTTTTGGCATTCTTCAAGCTTCGCGTGTTCGTGTTACCAAAACCGAATACGTATCGTGCCCAAGTTGCGGACGTACCATGTTTAACCTACAAACAGTAATTGCACGTATAAAAGGCCGCACTTCGCACCTCAAAGGCCTTAAAATTGGCATTATGGGCTGCATAGTAAATGGACCTGGCGAAATGGCCGATGCCGATTATGGCTATGTTGGTGCCGGACGTGGAAAAGTAAGTCTTTACAAAAAGAAAGAGTGTATTGAACGAAGTATACCTGAAGAAGAAGCAGTTGAAAAATTAATAGATTTGATTAAAGTAAACGGCGATTGGCACGATTAATTTGGTTCAAAAATAGGCTACTTAAAGCCTATTTTTGATATAAATTGTTTGCCGTTTTTGGTTTCCACTTTCAAAATATAAATACCTGAATTTAAGGCATTTCTTTCAAGTATATAGTTTGATCCTATAAAAGAATTCTGAACTAGAACCTTTCCGTTTAAATCTAATAATTGCATGAAGTTTTGACTCAAATCGTCTATATTCGGCAATTCAATTCTCACTCTAGATAACGCAGGTTGTGGATATGCAATCATTTTCAAAATCACAGCATTCTCTTTTGTCGAAGTTAGATTACAATCAATTGTAACTACATTCAATTTGTTGGACACTAATCCATTTGACTGATAACAGGCTGACTGTGTAATTCCCATTATATCAATAGTTTGTGGATTTCCATTTTTGCTAAATATTACGTTTACCGAAGAAATAGCTGTATCAAAAGTATATGTATACCACCCATTTCCTTTATTTTGCATAGTAATTCCTGGCCAACTCGAAAAAATATTCCCTTCAGTATTCCAAGCCCAAATAGAAACGTCGGCACTTCCCCAATCATCAGGCTTTTTAAATGAAACAGTAATTGGTGTGGTATTAGGATTTATAATTGCATCTTTAATTGAAATATTGTAATTACTTCCACCATTATTATCCCATGAGTTATTTCCATGATTAATTACAAAATTCACTTTGGTAACCGTCTGTGATGGATCATTAAATGGACCTAACACTACTTGCCATTTGCCATTTATTAGTTTAAATGGAGTTTCAACTGCAGTTCCGCTTGTACTTGTTGTTTCTGTAGGTAAATAAGCGGCATTGGGCTTTATCCATGTTCCTCCAATTCCATTTACTCCCCAATGAAGTTTTGAGGCAACAGTTGCGTTTGTACAAGTAATAGTAATCACACTATCTTTGGTTGGCACTTTTGGTTCCCAACTTACAATTGAGCCAGCATTTCCATTTTGTCCATCTCCTTTTCCTACAAATACATGCTGAATTGGCGAACTAAATACATTCCCTTTTACATCAATTGCTTCTACATAATAATCAACCAATGTATCTTTTAATCCTTTAATTTCGGCATAAAATAAATCGGCTTTGGCTTGTGGTAGAATGAAAAAATTCAACTCAGTATCAGTTGGATCTACTGCAAGCGGTCGGCGTATCATTTCAATACTCTGCCAATTATACACTTCCTGACCACCAGCATATATTTCGTTTTGAGTGCTTAATTCAGAATTAACACCATCCTTATCAGTACGATATTTTAAAGTAACAGAGCTTATTCCACTTACATCAGACGCAAATGTATAAACATGGAAATCACTCGATGTTGCTATCTTTTTATAACTAGTTGTAGGTCCAAAAGTGAAATCTCCAGGGTTGTAAGGATAACGTTGTGGAATAAACACTGAAGGTGCTGTATTGTCAATGCCTGGTTTTGAATTTATAACATTCTTTGCATAATCAATAGCAATATTCCCTGTTAATGATGCTTTAACTTCCATATCTTCGGCTTTGCCATAGTACATAAAGCCTGAATTTAAACCACCAAAATAGAAATGCCAGGCTTTTTCGGCATTGGTAGCAGTAGTTCCTCCATCAGCTATTTTATCAATTCGTAAGTTCCCACCTTCGAGATCTTCGGCCATTGTAACATAATTTTCAGCTGCAGTAATAACGGCCCAATTACGGGCATCTTCTGTCCAACCATCTGGATTGAAGCGGTAAGTGGAAGTAGAATATAGTGGCCATAACCAGTTGATATATTGTGGATGTCCCCAATCGCTACCGGCATTAACCCATGCACCATCTTCAACATGCACCACATCTGATGTTGGAACAGGATGATCATTTAAAAATTGTTGAATTGTAGTTGGTTCATATCCAGCCGAACTTGCAGCATGACTAAACCCATTTACAGATTCGTTATAATAACTGTTTCCACCTCCCCAAGCATTATCGCCATCGTGAGCCATAAGTACAATTGAAGGTTGATTAGAATTGCTGAAAGGTTCAATATTTGACGAGATATCACCTGTTCCATGAGTTCCAAATCCATCTAAATAACTAATATAATTACACATAGGAACAACGTCAATTTTGTATGCTGTACCGGTTGAAGGGTCAATATATTGTGCTTTGTGTGCCTGATAGCAATACGGTGCAGCCAGTAAACTCCCACGACCGTCAATAGTACCTGTAAACCAATTATTTCCTTTGGCAACAACCTTATCGGCTTTGTTTGGAGCATCAATATTGCCGGTAATGTTGTAAGGATGAGCATAATCGGATAGTGTACGTGCCAAATGACTATTAGGGATAACCGACCATTGAATTCCACAATCCACCAGACTTTTAATAATACGTTCGCTAAAAGCACACTCTGCAGGCCAATATCCTTTTGAAACAAAACCATAATATTTATTGGCAACATATTGATGGGCTTTTATTTGCTTAACCAATGTTCTATCGCTTACAAATGGAGAAAAAGCATGATCGTATGTAAAACAAACCACATCTAAACGTGGAAAATTTCCAGATGTTTTCCAATTGATTGCTTCTTTATATGCATTCATCCAACCCGAACCATATCCCCATTGGTTTTTCACTCCTAGTGACTGTATGTTTTCCATTAATCCTGCAGAGATACTCAATTGTGCACCAGCATTTGGCAAATCTTTTATGCTACTTATTGCATTTCGAGGTGAAGTTTGATAAGCCTGAATTCGATCGTCAAGCCCAAATATCCCTTGCAAATCGTTGGTTGGATGTGCTACAGAGCTTCCAGGATACATATTTCCACCACCCATTTTAAGTCGGTGTGATTCCTCAACAAACTGTTTTGAATCCAGTTTATCTTTACTTTTTTCAGCCCAATAAATTGGTTGGTCCATGTGCCATAAGTAGGTTGTATATACTTTTTGGGCTGAAAATTGATGCGTTTTAGTAAGTAATGTAAAGGCTATTAATATTGTAAGGTATTTCATAGAATAATGTTTTTAAATGAAATTCAAATATAAATCAAGTTTGAATTATTACAACATTATTCTTATGCTAAAGTCAATAAATTTATTGCAAACGTTTGATTTTTTGAAGTATCAATTTACATACTATAAAGTAAATAAAAAAAACTACCACTTTTAAAATCAAAAAGTGGTAGTTTTAATAATAGTATTAGAATTTTATTTCTATTCTTTCAACGCAGCTTGAGCAGCAGCTAAACGTGCAATTGGTACACGGAATGGAGAACAACTTACATAATTTAATCCTACACTGTGGCAGAATTCAACTGATGATGGCTCACCACCATGTTCACCGCAAATACCAACTTTCAAATTAGGTCGTACAGAGCGTCCTTTTTCAGTTGCCATTTTTACAAGTTGTCCAACACCATTTTGATCAAGCACTTGGAATGGATCTGCTTTCAAAATTTTCTTATCCAAATAAATTGGTAAGAAAGAAGCAATATCGTCGCGTGAATAACCAAATGTCATTTGTGTTAAGTCATTGGTTCCAAATGAGAAAAATTCTGCTTTTTCAGCAATTTTATCGGCAGTAAGTGCTGCACGTGGAATTTCTATCATAGTACCAACTTTAAACTCAATGCTATCTCCAGCTTCAGCAAATAATTTTGCAGCTGTTTCACGAATAATGGTATCTTGTTCATTAAACTCAAATTTGATACCTACCAATGGAACCATAATTTCTGGTACAGCAACAATGCCTTTTTTCTTCAAAGCCAAAGCTGCACCTAAAATTGCACGAGTTTGCATTTCTGTAATTTCTGGATATGTATTACCTAAACGACAACCACGATGACCTAACATTGGGTTTTGTTCGTGCAATGAATCAACACGTTGTTTGATTACTTTTACAGATACGCCCATTGCTTCAGCCATTTCACGTTGACCTTTTTCATCGTGAGGAACAAATTCGTGCAAAGGTGGATCCAATAAACGAACTGTAACCGGGCATCCAGCCATAGCCTCGAAAATTCCTTCGAAATCTTCTTGTTGGTAAGGAAGAATTTTTGCCAATGCAATACGACGACCTTCGGCATTTTCCGAAAGTATCATTTCGCGCATGGCTTTAATTTTTTCACCTTCGAAGAACATGTGCTCAGTACGACAAAGTCCAATTCCTGTAGCACCAAATTTACGAGCCACAAGTGCATCGTTTGGAGTATCAGCATTGGTACGTACCGCCATTCTAGTATATTTATCGGCCAAAGTCATAATTTCTGCAAAATCAGCATCCAATTCAGCCTCAGTAGTACCAACTTTTCCCAAGAAAATATCGCCGGTTGAACCATTTAACGAAATATAATCACCTTCTTTAATTGTTAATCCATCCACTTCCATAATTTTGTTAGTGTAGTCAATTTTAAGAGCACCAGCTCCTGAAACGCAACACTTACCCATACCACGTGCCACAACAGCAGCGTGCGAAGTCATACCACCACGAGCAGTAAGGATTCCTTGAGCAGCAGC